>CAJXDD010000050.1:0-13919 GCA_913052075.1 uncultured Gammaproteobacteria bacterium | reverse complement strand
GCAAGCTTGCGCTGGATCTGCTGTTCCGCGCCGGCTCGCTCCGCTTCAACGAGAGCCTCCACGATCTTTTTCGTATCGAAGGAGGCCCCTGCGCCTAGGGCATTGATGTAGTCTATACTAGCCATCAGTTAGTGTAAGAAGGTGGTCCTCTAACTCCCTTTATCGGCGACAGGGGCCTAAACTTTAGAATTAATTTCAATTCCAAAGCAGGTACATCAAAGCAATCACCGTGCCTAAATTAAAAAATCATAAAAAACAAAGACTTATGAATTTTTGGAATTAGTCGACGTTGGTAGAAGCGGAAAGCTGGCAACATCTAGCCGCCAAGAGGGACATGTTCTGCCACTATTTCGTCAATGACCAACGACGGTAAATCTCATAAACTGAATCGGTCTTGCCATCAACGTTAGCTAAAGGATCAGGTCAGTTGCAACCGATATTTGGTTCTAGCCAAGCCACGAAAAAGTTGCTGTCGCTCATTGACCGACTGGCCGACTCTGATGCCACGGTCTTGATAACGGGTGAAAGTGGGTCAGGCAAGGAGGTATTGGCAAAACTTATTCATGACCAGTCTCTAAGAGCAAAGGACTCCTTCGTACCGGTCAATTGCGGAGCTATTCCCAGAGATTTACTGGAAAGCGAACTTTTTGGACATCAAAAGGGCGCTTTCACGGGAGCGGTATCGGATCGCGTTGGCAAAATTGTTTCAGCGGATGGTGGAACATTATTTCTTGACGAAATTGGAGACATGCCGCTCGACATGCAGGTCAAGTTGTTGAGGGTTATTCAGGAACGCAAGGTTGATCCAGTTGGCTCCAATCAATCAGTCACGGTAAATGTTCGGATTATTGCGGCAACGCATAGATCAATTGAAGCTCAGATTGAAAAAGGTGATTTCAGAGCCGATCTTTACTATCGACTGAATGTGGTGCCGCTTCAATTGCCTTCTCTGAGAGAGAGGAAGGAAGAAATCCCACTTTTCCTGACGGCATTTGAGAAGCTGTTTTGCGATAAAAAGGGTTTGTCGGTCTCAATTAAAAAGGACTTGATAGAGCTGATCATGCGGTACGACTGGCCAGGCAATGTTCGGGAACTGTCTAATTTTGTGCAGCGGCTTTCAGTTTTATACCCGGGACAGCAGGTTGGCGTTAACGAAGTAGATCCCATTATGCTTCCAGCTGGCGTACAAGAGCTGGCTGAGCAACAGCTCGCTGAGGCTGGTAAATCACTCGAGCTAAATTTCAGTGACAGCGAAAGTGACACTAATGTTGAGTCAAATGGAGATTTTGGCAGCAATCCCTACGAGGAAATAGTGATGGCCGCCCGTGGGATTGATTTAGATGAGGTTAAGGAAATATCGCTCAAGGAGACAATGGGACGGATCGAAAGCGATGTGATTCGTCGGGCGCTCAACGAAGTAAATGGCAACGTTTCTATGTGCGCTCGTTTATTAAAGATGCGAAGAACTACTCTGATAGAGCGCATGAAAAGGCTCGATTTGGCATGAGGAAAAGTTTGTCAAGATTTTGACAAAACCGGCAACGAATCCCCCCTAACTTGCCGCTCACGTATAACCTATTGAAAATAAACAAATTTTTTTTTGGCACACGTATTGCTGGTATACCCGCGAGTCAACCAGTGAGACGAAAATGTCAAAGCAGCATAACTTAACTCTTCTTTGGGACGATACGATCATCCTTGATGAATCGGTACTGGCGACGCTAAAGAGTGTTGGCTTAGCCCCGTTACCGGTAAATGTACACACCATTGATCGCATTGAGCATGAGATCGTAGGTCCAACCATCCTGCATCTGTCAGCGGATAGCTTCGCAAACCTAGAGGCGGTATCGGCGTTTGTAAGAAATCTCTCATTCGAGGCATTCGGGGTGCTGCGGATCCAGCAACACCAGTTCGACCTTGGTATGGAAGCCGTCAGGTGCGGAATAGATGAGGTCGTGGTTCATGGGATGGACTCGCAAAAAATCTGGGAGCGGGTTATTGAAAAGGCTGCTACGACCCTCCTAAAGCAAGATTCTTACATTTTCGTTGACGAAACATCCCAGCATTTATTGGCTTTAATCGAGCGCGTAGGCGCTTCAGAAGTCAATGCTTTGATGAACGGTCCAACCGGATCAGGTAAAGAGGTCTTAGCGAGACTAGCGCATGACTTCTCTCCACGCCAAGAAGGGCCATTTGTGCCTGTGAACTGCGCGGCTCTGCCTGAGTCATTAGCAGAGAGCCTTTTGTTTGGTCATGCAAAAGGGGCTTTCACAGGCGCCACAAAGAGCACTGTAGGATTCTTTGAGCAGGCCGAGAATGGAACGTTATTTTTAGACGAGGTTGGTGAGCTTCCACTTCAGGTTCAGGCAAAGTTGCTCCGAGCCATCCAAGAAAGAGAAATCACGCCTGTTGGAAGTGCCGAAACTAAGGCCGTTAATGTCCGAATACTGGCGGCTACTAATCGGGACTTGCGACAAGCTATCCGTCAGGGCAGCTTCAGAGAGGACCTTTACTTCAGGATCAGTACTTTCAGGATTAACGTCCCTGGGTTGAAAGACAGAAAGGACGATATTCTGCCTCTCTGCAACTATTTTCTCATCAAGCATGGTCGCAACGGTCAAGAAGCTCAGATTGCTCCCGACGCTCTCGGTAACCTCCTGAATTATGAGTGGCCAGGAAATGTGCGTGAGCTCGAAAATGTTATTCAGAGAGCAGTCGTCCTATCTGGTGGTGATCCAATTTCTTCGCAGCACCTCTTCTTTGATGAGCCAATTTTTTCAGGTGAATCTTATTCTGATGACCATTTGTCCTCGCGACGGAGTCTGGAACCCGCCCCGGTTTCCGAACATCAGTTTCGAGGAAGTGAAGCTCCGATGGCTGTTCAACCCGCGAGAGAGGGTTTGCACGGGGCAATGGAGGCAAATGAGTTCAGAGTGATATCTGAAACCATTCGAAACGCGAGAACGAGAAAGGAAGCTGCCGCTCTGCTTGGCATTAGCGAAAGGACGCTACGTTACAAAGTGTCGAGAATGAAAGATCGCGGCTTTGATATACCAAAGCGTAGATCTGCATAGAGGAGTGGAGAAATGGTAAAGACAAATTACGATTCCTCAGTGGCTTCTCTATTGAGTCAGATTGAGTCTCATAAGAATCGACTCCAATCCTTGAGGTTAGACGACCAAGCTATACCTAGGACAGAGATCAACACCACGAGCTCTGTTGATTTTGCAAAATTCACAAAAGAGGCGCTTGACTCCGTTCACGAGAGCCAGGAGGCCAGCAAGGTGATTCGGGAAGCCTACGAGCGTGGTGAGGATGTGCCTCTTACCGATGTTGTTATGCAGATGCAAAAGTCTTCACTTGCTTTCGAGGCGACCATGCAAGTTCGTAACAAGTTACTGAAAGCGTATGAAGACATCATGAATATGCCTGTATAAGGAAAGAGTGAAAGACCATGTCAGAAGTTGCACTTGATCAGCAAGCATTAGCGAATATGCCAGCAGCCGCTGAGCAGGATACCTCCTTACCAGCGACGCAACAGGGATCGCCAACGGATGAGGCCAACCTTCCGGCTGAGCCTTCCTCTAACCCCATTGTTCGGTTTATGGAGCAGCCAGCTGTAAAGCGATCGCTTCCAGCAGCAATCGCGGTGCTGACTTTGGCGGTTTGTATTATTTTCTATATGTGGATTTCTGCACCCGGATACCGCTCTGTTTATCCCGGAATGATTGAAAGTGATCGGCAGGCTGCATATGACCTACTGATTTCTGCAGGTTATGACGTTTTTATAGATGTCGGCACGGGTGAACTTCAGATAACCAACGACACTTATCACGAGGCCAGAATGCTGTTGGCCTCTCAAAACATACCGAAAGCTGCCTCGCTGGGAACATTTTCAGACCTGATAGAGCAAGGGTCGTTAACGCGAAGTCGATTTATGGAGCAGGTGGGTTACCGCGCCGCCATGGAATCTGAATTAGCCAGAACCATCGAGAGGATAGGGACCGTAGCATCGGCTAGGGTTCACATTGCGGAATCCCAACAGAGTGTTTTTGTGAGGAATCAGACTCCTTCCAAGGCATCGGTGGTCGTTAAAACCTACCCAGGGAGGAAAGTTTCTCAGGCTCAAATTCAGGCAATGGTGCATCTAGTTTCCTCGAGCGTCCCATATTTGGTGAAAGAAAACGTAACCATCGTAGATGATATGGGTCAGCTTCTAACTGATTCTGAATCAGATGCGGCGATGGAAATGACCGCAGCACAAATGGAGCACAAATCCATTGTGGAGACTCGATATCAGAGCCGAATCCAGCAATTGCTTAGTGCGATTGTTGGGCTTGGAAATGTTAGAAGCGAGATTGATGTGACGATGAACTTCACGGAGGTGGAGTCAACCTTTGAGGAATTTGATCGAGGTGGTGCTGGATCGCGGACTCGATCAGAGTCGTTAATGTATGAGACAAGTTCACAGTTAGATGCCTCGGGAGTACCAGGAAGTTTCAGTAACGACGTCCCGGGTAGTCCCGCATTCACGCAGACGAATGCTGTGGGTGGTGCAGGTGGCGTAAGCGGGCAAGAGTCGGGCAACACGAGTTCTTCGACTACTCGGAATTATGAACTCGACCGAGAGATCCGTTATGTTAAACAGCAGGTCGGCGCTATTGAGAAAATTTCGGCTGCCGTTGTAATAAACGATGAAGCGTATCGTGATGAGGAGGGGATTTTAGATCAAGCCCGAGTTGATTCTGACGTGGATCGAATACGAGAAATAGTTCGGGGCGCCATTGGGTTTGATGAGGTCAGGGGCGATGTTGTAACGGTTGTATCAACAGCTTTTGCCCGTCCAGTTGAGGAGCTCCCTGAAGGGCCATGGTATCTCGAGCCTGATAAGCTGGATTCCTACATCAAGATTGCATCGGTAATTGTCATACTCTTCTTAATATACTTTCTACTGGCTAGGCCCTTCCTAAAGGCGCAACAGATGAAAGAAGAATTTGAAATTCCGACCGAACTCGCTGATCCGGACGGTATCTCAGATGAGGAGCGCCAGTTGGTAGAACTCGGTGACGTAGAAACTATTAAAGAAGTCACGGCTCGCCTCAAACCCAAGCAAATGGGTATCCCCGCCGAATATCTGGACACTTCGCAACCCTATGATCAGAAAGTGGCCCTGATGCGATTCTTGGTCAAGGATGATATCGGGAGAGTCTCGAATATGCTGAAGCGTTGGATAGATAATTAGTCTTTGCTAAGGAGCTGAAAAGTGGCAGAAGCAGAACAAGCTTTTGAGATGACGCCGGAATATGAGGACGTATTTAACAGTCTCTCAAATACCGAAAAAGCCGCAATTGTGATGATTCTTTTGGAGAAGCAGGGTGCTGCCCAGGTAATGCAGACCCTCACACCAACTCAGGTTACGGCTGTGTCACGAGCAATGATTCGTGTCAGCGACGTCCCACAACCCATAGTGGTAGCGGTGGTCGACGAATTCCTTGAATCCTTGCAAGAGTTGACGGATTTAGGGTTGGAGGGTCCGGGGTACCTGAGAGAGGTGCTAATGGAGGCCCTAGGAGAATCTAAGGCTCAAACTGTATTAGCAAAAGTAGATCCCATGGCTCGTTCCAGCGGTTTAGAAATGCTGGATTGGATGGCTCCAAGAGCCATTGCGGACATGATTGGAGAAGAGCATCCACAGGTGATAGCTACCATTCTTGCCATGCTCGATGATCGAACTGCTGCCGATGTTCTAAGTTATCTGCCCGTGGATTTGAAGTCTTCGGTCATCAGGCGATTGGCAACTCTCGATACGATTTCTGATTCAGCGCTGCAACAGCTCGAGAAAGTGATGCAAAACCGATTCTCTGAATCCACCTCAATTTCTTCTGCGCAGTTGGGTGGGTTGAGAGTCGCCGCCAAAATCATGGACAAGACGAAATCGGAAGAGGCGACAGATATTTTCGATTCAATGCGAGCAAGGGACGAAGAGCTCGTGCTTCTTATCGAAGACAACATGTTCGACTTTGAAAATCTCATTGATCTTGCTGATCGTGATATCCAGACGATGATTAATAACTTTGATGAAGAAGAACTGCGAACAGCCTTGAAAGGGGCTGATGAGACATTACTCGAGAAGTTCAAAGCGAATATGTCGAAGAACAAAGCGGAAATGTTCCAAGACGAAATGGATCTCATGCCGCCGCTGGCGATCGCGGTTGTTGATGCGGCGAGAAAGTCGATTATTCGCCAAGCTAGGAAACTTCAAGACAAAGGTGAGCTGATTCTTGCCTCTCCAGATGGAGGTGACTTTGTCTAGAGAAACCAGTTTTGGTCTACAAGACAATTGGAGGGGTAAAGAATCGCGTGGCGTTTTTCACGAAGCTGAGCAGAATTCTTCGGCTTCAGCTTTTGAGATGGATTCTTGGTCCGATGTGCTGCTTCGCGCGCCCACAAACGCGATCGACGTTGACGAGCAGCACGAGACAGAAATTATCGATGCCTCTCAAGTTACCGACACAGAGATGTTGGAGGTCATAGATGAGCCTGGCCATCAAGATGCTCAGATATCTGTAAAGGAGTTAGAACTAAAATTAGAGGAAGCGGAACGAAACGGATTTGAGCGTGCCAACTCTGAATTAGCAAATGACTACGAGTTAAGGCTGAAAGCTTTGACGGAACAGATAGAGCCCTTACTGGAAAACATAGATCTGATGACGCAAGTCAGTGACGACGTTATCGAGGCGCTAACTAGTCTTGCGATCAAAGTTGGAGAAAAGCTTTCAAGGGTCAGTTTGGAGTCGTCATCTGAGGTCGTTAGGGAATTTATAGTTCAATCCTTGAATGCTGCTGACCAAGATTTGGAGGGATCAGCCAGACTCAGGCTTCCTAAAGATTGGAAGGATCTGATAGCGGAAGCAGGCATAACAGATCGGTTTCCCAATTTGGCAGTGTCTTTTGACCATCGATTGCTGCCAGGTGATCTGGAGGTTGATTTTGGCGGAATTGGATTTGAGGACTTAATGTCGCGGCGGCTCGATCAGCTGCGATTGCAGATCGACTCTGATATTGCTCGCGATGACGATGCTGAGATGGAAAGAGCCTTGGGAAGTAGTGAATTAACCGATTCTCCGTTGACGCAAGCTGATGAGTCTGAGCGCTCTGAGTAGCCCGACGATGAACGAACGAGTCGCCAACCGGCTGTCAATGCGTTCCAAGTTGCTAAGGGACCCAAGGGTTTTGGAATTTGGTTTCGTAAGTCGAGTAGTGGGTTTAACCATCGAGACTCAGGGAGTTAAGGCGGCTCTTGGTTCTATCTGTGAGATCGAGCGTGAGTCAGGAACACCAATTGAGGCGCAGGTGGTCGGCTTTAGTGGTGACAATGCGTTCATGATGGCCTTTGGTGAAACTTCAGGGTTGAATCTAGGAGCGAAAGTCAGGAAGACCGCTGACGCTGACGTTGCGTTAGTAGGTCGAGCGGCGCTGGGCAGAGTTCTGGATGCTCGAGGACAACCTCTCGATGGATTGCCGCCAATTGTCGGGCTCAAAGCCACCCCAATGCTTGGCAAAGCTATTAATCCGATGGAGAGGTTGCCAATTGAAAAGACGCTGGACGTTGGAGTTAGAGCAGTCAATGCACTACTAACCGTGGGGTGTGGTCAAAGGATTGGCCTTATTGCTGGCAGCGGCGTGGGTAAATCTGTTCTCTTGGGGATGATGACCAAATTCTCGAGAGCAGATGTCATTGTCATTGGCTTGATTGGTGAGAGAGGGCGAGAGGTAAAGGAATTTATAGAACAAATCCTCGGCGTTGAGGGACTGAAGAGATCGGTTGTTGTTGCGGCGCCCGCAGACAATTCCCCACTGCAACGGATCAGAGCTGTACAGATGGCTCATAGTTACGCCGAGTACTTTAAGGAATCTGGTGACGATGTTCTCCTCCTTGTTGATAGCTTAACTAGGGTTGCTCATGCACAGAGGGAAATCGGTTTGGCGGTTGGTGAGGCCCCTACCACGAAGGGATATACCCCCTCGGTATTAGGGTTGCTACCTAAATTAATAGAGAGGACGGGTACGGGGACCCAGGGGCAGGGAACAATTACTGCGTTTTATACAGTTTTGGCCGAAGGAGATGACCTCAACGATCCAGTGGTAGACATTGCGAGAGCATCGCTGGACGGACAGATTGCTTTAAGCAGAGAACTGGCAGACCAAGGACACTTCCCGGCAATAGACCTGGTGGGTTCTGTTTCTCGCCTAATGCCTGTTTTGGCAAGTCAGGATCAATTGGATAATGCACTAAGGTTTCGTAGAGTTTGGTCGATTTATCAAGAGAACAAGGAATTAGTACAGGTTGGCGCGTATCAAAAAGGCTCTGACCCTGACATGGATACGGCCTTGAGAACGATTCCACAAATTACAGACTTTTTGACGCAAAAGATGAATGAGTCATCAAGTTTGGACGATTCAATAGCTGCTCTCAGAGAGGTGATCCATGAATTCTAAAAAGAGGCTTGGATTATGGACTACCCTAGAAGGGGGTGCTCGGAGTGCCTGGGAGGAGCAGTTAGTCGAAGTTGACAGGCTGAAGACTTCCATCGATGACCTTAAGAAAAGTGTTAATCAACTGAATGATTTGAAGCGTGAGTATCAACGTCAAATCAGTTCTTCCGCACGGGACTCTATCGAACAGTTTAAGTTTTTGAGAATCCGAGAATTTCTAACAACCATTGACTCAACGTTAGAGCAGGCTCGGGTTCAAGAAGAGAGTTTGGTTTCGAGCTTATCTCAAGCGACAGAGGACTCGACTTCACTTATGTTGGAAATGAAGAAGTACAACATTCTGAAAGAACGCCATCAAAAAAATTTAGCTCGGGCTGAGGATATTCTGGAGCAAAAGAACCTTGATCAGGTTGGGAGCCGCGTCTTTCGACGACAACTGACTTAGAGTCAACTTTCACCAGATCTTCAATCTGGCATGCAACTTGCGATTTCATCACCGTTATTGGGACACACGGGAGATGCAGGTGCAGGATATTTCGAGCATTTTAGGAGCTGCAGGAAAGAGCGGTACAGATATCTTGTCCGAGCCGAACTCTTCACCAATCGCTAGTAAAAATAATAACGGAGAAAAATTCTCCAGTATTTTCAATGGGATATCAGGAACCTATAACCAGAACGAGAGTCCAGAAACTGATTCTTCGGGAAGTGTTAAGTCGGGCGAACTTGAAACCACTGGGTATTCTTCGCCGGAGCTGGAAAAGCATGAGCCTGATTCTGAAGAATATGTGGCAAGTGATCAGCGGCCACTCATAGGCAGTGAATTGCCGCAATTAGCTCTGCATCAGCGAGCGCTTGCCGTTGGCAGAATAGTTCTAACAACAGCAGACACCAAAGTCTCAACTCAGAGCTTGTCCGCATTCATCGATGGGCAGGCCTTGGCCAGACCCTCGGAAAGAGTCTCTGCTGGTTCCGACAGTAGCAGGATAGAAGCTCGATCAAACTCAAATCATCAGAGCTTTTCGATCGAGAGCGTAAATAAACAAGACGTCGAGGCCCAGGTTGAAAAATCTAACCCAGGAAAAGGTTCAGATGCTCAGGCCTTGGGTTACGGTTCAAGATATTTTGAGCCTCCGGCTGCCGTCGCACGGCAGTACGTAGATTCTGAGGAAAAGAAAATTCCCGAAACTTCACATCGCTTGGGCTCGTCAAAAGACGTTGATCCGGCAGCATTTCGCGCCGAGATTTTTGAGAGCAGATTGGATAGGAATGGTATCGATCAGTCGGTAAGTCGAGGCCCGCATTTGGTTGGTGAGTTAGGTTCGAAAACTGGTCCCATAGGTGCGTCGAATAAGCTTGGGTTAAGTGCTGAGCTAAACCCTTCCGCTAGAGACGGACTAGATTCTCATGTTGGTCGTAAGCAGCACCCCGCTGACAGCCTCAACAATGAGAGGTCCTTGATCGGGGGTAAAGCCGAGGAAAAGGCGTCGTCGAGAGTTGCCGTTCAAGAATTACCGCCTCTAGATCGGGGGTTTGAAAAAACTGAGCCTCGGTTGTTAACCAGTGAGGAAACCTCTTTCTATAAGAAACAGTCGGTAACGTCCGGTAGTAGAGCTGATGAATTTTTGATTAAAGACCGAGACCTGGACAACCCGAAATCAGAGAAAGTGACCAAGAACCTAGACAAGAGTTCCTTGGAGTTAATCAGTGAAAAAGCTTTAAGCTCGAAATTGTCACGGGCAGCGATGGTTCAGAGTCCTGAACCCGCTGGCGTCTCGAGGGCGGTAGCGCCTGAACTTTTCGCGCAGTTAAAGGTTTTTCAGGACCGCCAGGCGCGCACTTCAAATGATGGATCACCGGAAAAGCTTCATCAAGTGGAGGGACTTGCCGACCCTAGATCAGACTTTCGCTCTGTGTTGAGGGGCATCCAGTTTGGAGGAGACATTCAACAGCCTAGTGATAGTGTAAAGAACTACGAAGTTTGGTCAGACCGACTATCCCAAGCGGTCGCTAGCAGAATTCAGACGATGATTAACTCCGGGGGATGGCAACTCAATCTGAGACTTGATCCAGCAAGTCTGGGAGAAATAAATATAGAGCTTCAAATGACCGATTCGGGAATGGAAGGGAAGTTAGCGGCTACAGATGAGGCTACTCGACAGTTGTTGCAGGACAGCTTGCAAAAACTACGTGCCGCCATGAAGGATTTGTTGGAACCTGGACAGGATTTAAACTTGCTGGTTCAGAAGGAGACGAAAGAGGATTCTAATAAGCATGGCGAATCAAATAAGGGGTCGGAGATGGCCGGCGAACTCGATATAATGGAGGAAGTCGTCCTGGGTTTCGAAGATAGAAAGGGATCAAAATCAGGTATCTTGGATATTTTGGTCTAACTTGCAGGTAAAGCCATAACTAGGTGGCTGTAAAGCGGAGATATTTCGATGTCGGAAACTGATGTAGAAGAAGAAGAGGGCGGTGGCAAAGGTGGTCTAGTAAAGATCATTCTTATTGTTTTAGGGGTATTGCTACTCGTTGCTATTACCATAGTTGGCACTCTTTTCGCGGTAGGATTCTTTGACGAGAAACCGCCGGAGGAGGATCCCGAGGTGGTTTTAGAGGAAATGGAAGCAGAGATTGATCAAACCGCAGAGGGAATGGGCGGACCCAGTCCACTAACGGCAGAGATAGAACAGAAGTTTCTCATTAGTTATTACGTTTTCGCTGATGCATTTACTGTCAACTTGAAAGGCTCGCGCAAAGTGATGCAGGCAAAGATCGGGTTGAGCACTTACTACGACGAAGCGACTATGTTTAATGAGGAAGATGGTGCTGAGGGTTGGGTTCCTAGACATTTGGTTGGCATTAGAGCAGAGATCCTCAAAGTACTTCGAACAACAACCGAGGAGCAGCTTTCTTCGGCAGAGTCCGAGAAATTACTTCTCGAGGAAATTCGCATGGTTGTTAATGAAACACTGGAGAAATTCGAAAAGACCACTGCAGCTCCAATTGAAGAAGCTTACTTCACCGAATTTATTGTTCAGTAGGGCGCTCCATGTCAGATGAAGAACAACCCTTACTCTCCGCAGAGGAGCTTGATGCAATTCAGGGGCTCGTAGAGAAGGGAGAATTCGATGATCCGGACCTCGATGGTGATGACGCTGAGTGGAGGGCCGTATCCGTAGTTAGAACGGAGGAAGTTCTAGGTGCGAGCGGTATTGCTCTGTCTCAGATCAACGAGCGATTTCACCGATTTTTCCGGAACTTGTTGCTTACGGAGCTTGATTACAATCCCAGATTGTCTGTAGCGACACCCACGATGATGAGTTACTCCGAATACTTATCTACGGTTGCCAGTCCCGCCTCCGTAAACGTTATCGAAGTGCCCCCATTAAAGGGAGAAGCGCTGATACTGATTCACCCTCAGGTGATATTCAGCTGCGTTGATAACTGGTACGGAGGCGAGGCGCGACCTCTTAGCGTTGGTGAAGAGAGAGGCTTCACCGCGAATGAGAGTGCGGTGATCGACCGCATGTGCGCGCTGATGTTTCGTTCCTTGCAGGATGCGTGGCAACCCTATGTTGAAACAGAGGTAACATTGGTCAATCGAGAGGTAAATCCGTTATTTGCCAACATTGCGGCTGATGATGAAACAGTGGTCTTAAATAGGTTCGCACTGCGGTTGCCTGATGATTCTGTGGAGCCATACATCGATCTTGTTTATACCTTCCAGAGCTTGAATCTGCAGAGAGACCTCTTAAGAAGCAGAATTCAAACTCAGGATGCGGATCAGAATTGGCTTGAAAGGCTAAACAAGTCCTTGGATGAGGTTGGTTTTCAGTTATTTGTGAAAGGGGGAACTCTCGATCTCGCCTTAAAAGAATTTGAGGAATTAGAGGTAGGGGACGTGCTGTCTTTTGACCCGCCTGAACTGGCGGAGGTCATCGTAAATGAGTTCCCTCTGTTCAATGCTCAGGTGGGCACGTCAGGTTCGAAAGTTGCTATACGGATTGTAGAGAGTGCATTAGGGAGTGAAGGCTGATGTCGGAAATGGATACAGAAACAGAAACAGAAGTGGAAGCAGCAGGTGTTGAAACGGAAGACCAGCAATCAGATGCTGCGGTAGTCATTGATGAAGAGGTCGTAAAGTCTATTCCAATTACCTTGAACGTCGAGGTTGGTAAAACCAAGTTAAAGCTAAAGGATCTTCTCGCTGTTGCCCAAGGGACGGTTCTCGAGCTAGACAGGAGTGTTGGGGACCTCTTAGACATAAAGGTGAATGATGCGGTTATCGCCAAAGGTGAAGTTGTGGCGATCTCTCAAAATAAACTGGGAGTCCGAATTTTAGAGATTGTCAGCCCAATGGAACGAGCAAGAAAACTAAAGTAAGCACTAGTGTCAGAATTTTTAGACTTCAGCCCTTATCTCAGAGCCCTCTTAGCGACCTGTTTTGTAGCTTTGCTCGCAGGCTTCGCAATCTTCGTTTATAAAAAACGTTTCGATCAGAGTAGAAACGACCAAAATTCTATAAAGGTATTGAGTCGCTTTCGACTAGATCAAAAATCTAGCTTGATACTCGTTGATGTTAAGGGAATAGAAGTTTTGGTTGGCCTGACAAGCGGAGGAATCGCGGTCAGTCGTCTTTCGGACACTAAAGTAACACCTAAATTTAAGAACACTCTTGAAGAAGAGATTGAAAAATCTCTAGATGGGAATACACTCTAGTCTGAAGTGCAACTAGAGAAATTCCTAATGGATTCACCCGCAAGCCTCACTAATCAGGTCGCTCATTTATACTACGAACTCGAGGCTCTAGTTGACGCTAATAAGCTCAGGGCCTACACCAACAGGCTTCGAATCTCCGAAAATTCTCTTATCGCTCTAGAACTTGCCAACGCAGCTTTCAACGAAAACCGCCAGCTCTTAAACGACGCTTCAACCGCGATCGTCCGAAGCAAAAAAGTAATGCTTCAAAAATTAGCCACCGATAGAGATCTAACTCCAGAGAAAGCCAGAGATCTTGTGGACGCTGAGGAGCTCCAGTATCTCGACCGCAGATCGTCGCTCAATCAGGCTGTCCTGGATATCAACAATCGCATGTCCAAAATAAATGCTGAATTGATTGGTTTGATCCGGGAAATTCTGGCAAGGAATGATGAGCTAATGCAGAGCAATGAGGAGAATCTTCGGGTATTTAATGAGATGGTTTTGGATTTCGATCCATATTTAGCCAAATTTGAAGCGATTCCGGAGCTTTCTCAAACGAATCAAGAAGATCACAACAAAGTATTTGAGAGAGCATCGGCCAACACTCACTTTTTGGAAGAAGTATTCGCTTTAGCCGATAAAAATCGTAGCGCTTTAGGTGAATTGCGAAGTGTTATCGATGAACAGAGAGATAAAATTGGTAGTCAATGGACGCAAATTGA
>CAJXDD010000049.1:0-14032 GCA_913052075.1 uncultured Gammaproteobacteria bacterium | reverse complement strand
CATTCTGTTGAAGCATGTTGCCAAACGAGTAGCCAAAAAAATAACCCCTCCCCTCAGTCAGGCCTGCGTCATCTGCCTCTGCGCCCTCGCTCGCATGTACATTCACCTGAAAACCCAAAAAAGCCGCGATCAACCAAGCTCTCAAACTGACTTGTTTCATTATCCAACTCCTTTCAACAAGTACAGTATCGCACAACCCAAACCTCAGGCGTGACCTTGACCTTCCCTGCCGGCGCTTGCTCCTCTATCGCTCGAGGCAAGCTCAAGCATCAAAAGGTAGCGCAACACTACGCCAAGCGGGCTCGCCGGTTATCGTCAATCCAGCATCGAAATTTAGTCATTCCGTCCGTGATTGTTTTATCTTGACAAACAATCACCCACTCACCACCGAGTCGACTTGGTCCCTCCTCCTTATAGTTTAGTACGCATTGACAGCCAGGAGGTCAGCACCCAAACCATCTTCCAACATCCATTCGAACCACCTTTGATCTGGCAGATGAACGCTAACAAAGCACAGCGTAGTCTGGTGACAGACTATTCATCTGATCTTGCTTCAGACGATTGAGCAACTGTTTGAGCAACTTCGTAGAAACCAGGTATTCTTTTTTATGCTAGCCTCACTTGGTGCCACCTCTGCAGCAGGACATTCAACAGTCATGACCCGTGTATTCTCGCCCTTCCTAAAACGATTGACCGGAACGCGCCAAGACAACCCTCGTTTTTCTGCAACTGGAATGCGTGATTATCGGCCAATAGCTCGTTTGCTCACCGCTTGGAAAATGCTGCCCCAATCGATTCACCTCAGAATTACAAGCACCAGGACAACGCTTCTGACCTTGTACCTGATATCGATCATTGGCACGAGTGGCACTGCGCTGGCGACCGCCACAACATCGGAGCTAGCGCCGAGCGATATCCAAGAGATCACCACCAAACACGTCCTGAGTGCGTTGAGAGAGCAGCACTACGTCGATCAGGTCTTAGATGATGACGTTTCCGCAGAAGTGTTTGATCGCTATATCGAAGACCTGGACCCTTCCAAAAGCTACCTCACCCAATCCGATGTCGCAGCACTGTCACAGTATCGATGGGAACTTGATAACGCGCTCAGACGATCTGATCTCGGACCCGCGTTCGACATTTTTAACCGATACCAAGCCAAAGTCACCGCACGCTTCTCCTGGGTCATCGAGTTGATCGATCGAGGAGTCGATCAGTTTGACTTTGAAAGAGAGGAGCATCTCGAGCTAGACCGATCAGAACTACCCTTCGCAATCAGCGAAACGGCACTCGATGAGTTATGGCGAAAGCGCATCAAAAATGATGTATTGAATCTCAAGTTAGCGGGCAAGTCCTTCGAAGACATTCAAACCCTCCTTCATAAGCGCTATTCAATTAGATTGAGCCGACTTGAGAAAACTAACCAGGACGACGTCTATCAGCTCTTTATGAATGCGTTCGCCAAAACCTACGATCCACACACCCAGTACTTTTCCCCTATCACGAGCGAAAACTTTAACATCAACATGAGCCTGTCTCTTGAAGGCATCGGCGCCCTGCTACAAACAGAGGATGAATACACGAAGGTTGTGAGTCTTGTCCCTGCTGGGCCTGCGGAAAAGTCCAAGTCCATCAGACCCAACGATCGGATCATTGGTGTGGGCCAAGAAAATGAGGACATTGTTGACATCATCGGGTGGCGCGTTGACGACGTTGTGCAACTCATTCGGGGTAAGCGAGATACAAGCGTCTTTCTGCAAATCCTTCCAGAGGGTTCATCGGACTTGGCTAGCTCGAGGGTTGTAGAGATTGTCCGAAAAAAAGTGGAACTTGAAGAACAGACGGCCCAAGCCGAAGTCGTTGAAATAGAACAGTTTGGCAATCTGGTTCGAATCGGCGTGATTGATATCCCCACCTTTTATGTGGATTTCAAAGCAATGCAGAACGGGGACCCAAATTTCCGGAGCACGACCCGCGACGTCAAACGGCTACTCGACGAGCTGCAGGCCCAAAATGTAGATGGGGTCATTATCGATCTTCGGGATAACGGGGGCGGTTCACTGCAGGAAGCAAAAACGCTCACTGGCCTTTTTATCGATCGGGGCCCCACCGTTCAAATTCGAAGCAAAGCGAATCGCGTTGATGTCTTGAGTGACCGAGATGTACGCACGTCTTACCGCGGTCCACTTGCCGTCTTAGTCAACAGACTGAGCGCCTCCGCCTCAGAAATTTTCGCGGGCGCTATTCAAGACTACCAACGAGGTTTGGTGATCGGCACCCAAACCTTCGGCAAGGGAACCGTGCAGACGTTGCAACCCCTCGAATATGGTCAGTTGAAGATGACGCAAGCTAAGTTCTACCGGATCACGGGTGATTCAACCCAGCATCGCGGCATCATCCCTGATTTACGCTACCCGGATGATTATGATCCAGAAGCGATTGGCGAGAGCACCTTGGACGATCCACTACCCTGGGACCAAATTCGGCCCACGTATTACAGAGCCAAGGGCGATATTCAAGCCTATTTGCCGGAACTGATCAGCAGGCATGAAGCAAGAATACTGGAAGATCCAGAATTTAATTATGTTATCGAGGCCTTTAAGTATCGTCAGTTAAGAGCTGACGATACGCAGCTCTCACTGCGAGAATCGGAGCGGATACAAGAGAAATCAGATAACGAATCGTTCTGGCTAGCACTCACGAATACCAAGCGCGCGGCCCAGGGGTTGCCAGCGGTCGCCTCACTTGAGGAATTGAATGAGCAGTCTGATAACGCCGACACCCCTACAACCTTAGGTGATACAGAGTCAATATCCGACTTCGTCGCAAACGGGGGAATCAATTCCGAACTGACCGATGTATCGGAAGACGGTCTATCATCGCCAACGCCTTCAATCGATCTGTCCGGCGCGACGAACGATGCTAATCAGGTGGAAGGATTAGAGGACACCGATGCTGAGGAGAAAGAGCCACCCGATGCCTACATTGTCGAGGCCGGCAATGTCTTAGCGGATCTCATTTCGCTCCAGAAGCGAACGGCGCAGCAATCCCCTGCACGCGCACCGATCTAATCCAATCAACGCAGCCACCTCGCTGCGCTGAGCCTTCCATGTTGGGTGCCTTTTCAGCCATCGTAAGCAAACAAGACCGTAGGCATTGCGCGATTAACGATAATCAGAGCTCGCATGCTCGCTAGTATCAACGCTATAGGGTGTGAATTTGGGAACACCGCATTTCTGAATCCCGGTGAGTTGAGGGGAGTAACAGCCCCAAAAAAGGGCATTGGCGTGATTTTCCCACCATGCCCGCGCTCAGGCCAATTCAACACCCCAGCTAACGCACGAGAACCCGACGGCTAGTGCATGGATAAAATCTGATCTGCCGGTTTGCGATGGATATCGGGTACGCAGGCCCCCTCTGCAGGGTATCCCACTGCCAATAGCAAGAATGGGCGTTCGGCACTCGGCCGAGCAAGAATCTTGTTGAGAAACCGCATCGGACTCGGAGTATGAGTTAGCGTTACAAGACCCGCTTGATGGCAGGCAGCGATCAAAAATCCCGTCGCTATGCCGACGGATTCAAGGGGATAGTAATGTTTGACTTTGTTGCCCTCTTCATCGATGGAATGCCGAACCTGAAAGATAGCAATCAGATGACTCGCGTCCTCAAGGAATGCTTTATTCGCGTCCGTTCCAATCGGTGCCAGCGCATCAAGCCATTCTTCAGAAGCTCGCTCACTATAAAATGCTCGCTCCTCCACCTCCGCTTCGCGTCGTATCATCGCTTTCACGTCGGGTGAACTAACCATAGCGAAGTGCCAAGGTTGCTGGTTGGCACCACTTGGCGCAGCGCCCGCTGCCAGAATGCAGGAGCGAATGGCGTCATCTTCAACTCGTTCAGTGGAAAACATACGCACGGTTCTTCGGGAACGGATCTGCTCACAAAACGTCCTCGCTCGCCTCGTTACCTCTTCAGGCGCAACATATGGGTGTTCTAGTGGGATATGAACCGCGCTGTCGCTCCGCTGCCCCATCCTCATTCCTCCTCGTTATCCACTCACTTTCATTCAATATTAGGCTCCCTCGGCCTAACCGTTAACCGCGCGCTTCGCCGCGAACCCCTCATGATACACTTAGCCACGAGCAGGATTCGATGAAGTTTGAGATCGTGATGAAACTCTTTTTTTCCCAAAAGTTGGCGCTCCTTGCCTTAGCATGCGTCATTGCATTGCATGCAAAGCCCCTCCCCGCCTCGACAATCCAGCAAACACCGATCGAGCGCATCGCATTTGGTAGCTGCGCGGACCAGCAGGAGTCACTTGCCATTTTCGATACCATCACCCAAGTAAACCCCGATATCTTTGTCTTTTTGGGAGACAACGTTTATGCGGAAGATGAGTCAGATGACCCGTTACTTCGGTCCCTCACCGAAGCGTATGACGCACTTGGCAATTCCCCTGCCTTTCAACGACTCAGCGATAAGATTCCCCTCTACGCAACCTGGGATGATCACGACTACGGGTTAAATGATGCTGGCGAGGCGTTCAGGCACAAAGCCGCGTCGGAGCGACTCTTCGAAACCTTTTGGAACATACCACCCGGCGACCCCAGCATTGCAAGGCCGGGCGTTTACCGCGCCGTGTCGTTCGGACCCGTAGGCAGGCGGGTTCAACTGATCCTGCTCGATACACGATCTTTTCGCTCTGGGCTGGAAAAGCCGCTACTGCCACCTGCTCATGGACGCTATACGCCAACGAGTGCTGATGCCCAATCGGTACTTGGGACCGCTCAGTGGTCCTGGTTGCAAGCAGAACTCGCTCAACCCGCTGACGTTCGGTTGATTGCTAGCTCAATCCAGGTACTAGCCGACGGCCACCAGTGGGAAGCCTGGCGGCTCTTTCCCGCGGAACAGGAGCGGCTGATCAGAATGATCAGCGAGGCATCGGGAACAACCCTCGTCCTATCGGGCGATCGACACCTAGCGGGGATTTACTTCGATAAAGACAGATCATCAACCCCCATCCTGGAACTGACTTCATCGTCATTGAACCTGCCTTTGACTTCCATTGTCTCCAACATCAAGGTCGAACCTGGTCCCTACAGATTGGGTGAACCTTTTTATGAGGCCAATTTTGGGTTGATTGAAATCGATTGGCAGGCACGCCGCTTGCACGCCGCTATCAAGGATCAGACCAGTCAAACGGTAAGAAGCGTTTCCCTATCTCTCGATCACTCAGGGCAATAGGCCGCTGCACCTTGCCCATTGCTGAACCCTTCACGCGCGTCAAAGAAAGCATCCACCGGCGCTCAGCAGGCCGCTGGGACCTGAAGGCTCTTTCTTCTATCGAGTCTGGCCACGTTGCTGATGTCTTTCGAGCCAAGATCGAGGCACAGAACCAATCTCCCCAAACAGTTATTATCAAATTGCGTAGGGAAACCGGAGGGATCAACGCCCAATTTTTTAGCTACGAGAGAGAGTGGTTTTTTTATCGGCATCTTCGCTCGCGCATTAAGCCCAGGACGCCAGAGATATACTTACAAGGCGAATCGCCAGCAGCAGATGAGGGATTGCTGCTTCTCGAGGACATGCACGCTTTGGTTGCATCTACGGAAGCACCATCTTCTCGCCGCAAGATGGCAGACCAGCTAGTTCACGCGGGTTCGGGGTCTGCATTCGGGGTGTCCATCTATGCGGGAGAACAGCCAGGAGGGCACCAAGCAAGTTCTAGAGACTGGATCAAAAGCGGTATCGAGGTCACGGCTGAATTACATAGTAGCGACATAAGCGCCGACGAAATCCCCTACCACTTCTCAGACAATATTGCCCAACTTGGCCCACTGAGCGATCAGGAGCGCGCCGCGATGGAGGTACTACGCGCCTCAGAGCAAGGAGCTCACTTTATAGCGCTCGTCGAGGCTCAGTCGAAAGGCTTATTCTCAGACGAGCAGGAGCCTTTCGGTATCATTCACTGCGATTTACGACCCGACAATCTGATCGCTGCCGGCGAATGGGTCATCCTTGATTGGGGAGATTACTGTTTTGGACCAGCGGCGTTCGATCTCGCCTATTTATTTGCGACATCCCGCACGCCTCTAAGCATGATCAAATCACTCTTACACCGATACGCTGCGGAGAGACAAGACGTTCAACCAAAAGAGACGCTGTCTCCCGAATATCTTCTGGCACGCTGTAAACACTATTGGCCGCTGGTCGCTCGAACGCCCCTGCTCTTTATGGCGGAATCAGGAAACCCGCGAACTCACGACTACTGGAAATCGGTGTTAAACCACACGTTTGACCTGTGGGAAGCGCTTTGAAATCGATTCAGCGAGCATGCTTAGCGGGACTCTGACGTTAACCCCGTGATTGATATGCCATAGGTCTGGCTATTGATCCAACTGCTTGGCGAGAACGCTGGCATGGCCGTAGTCAATCAGCTCGCCGGGGAGGAACCAGCCGCGCACGTCCATCTTAGAGACCAAGTGACTGACGAAGTGTCCTGGCGAGTCGACGTCATCGCTAACTGCCAAGTAATCGTTCAATTGAAGCAAAGCAGGTGGCTGAAACCCATATAGCGCCGTAGCGGCAATCGTAGAAAATGGATGGTCAGGCTTTTCTTCAAAGCGCGTGATTTTCCCATTCGCGCTGAGCCCTACAACGCCTCGTCGCCGTTGATCCGTTAAATCAGGATTATGACGAACACCCACTAAATTCGATGCAGTCGCATGAAAGGCGTCAAAAAATAAGCTTAAGTCAAACTGGAATAGCGAATCCGAACCGAATACTACAACCGGCTCATCGCGGCCGGCAGCGTCCAGACCAAGCGCCAGGTCGAAAAGCGCGCCCTTTCTTTCGCCGGGATCAGTAATGCCGTTGTTCAGGATGCGAAGCTGTCGCCCTGTCATCCTCGCCCACTCATGAAATAGATCCAGATACTTGGCATTGCTTACAAGCGTGATCGCCGTATTTTCTGGCAGCGCCTGCACAAGCGCATCCAGTAGCGTCACCCCCAAATAAGGCATCAGCGCTTTCGGACGCCCGCCTGTTAAGTGACTGACCCGAGTTCCAAAACCCGCTGCAAGAATGACGACCTTCATGACACTTTAAGACCCGCCTGCGCGGATGTGGTGAATGCCCACTGTTGGTTCGCATACTCGCGAATGTCGGGTGATACCCGGCCTTCTAAATCGTTCAAAATGTGGCGATCGGCATCATCTTCGATAAGCGCAACGACGCAGCCTCGCGTCCCGGCGCCGCTAAATCTGGCGCCATACACGCCGTCAATGGTCTGTAAATGACGGACCAACTCGATTAGTAGGTTGGTGCCCGTCTCATATAGGTCTATTGAACTCTGACACGAGGCGTTCATTAGTGCGCCAAAACGAACTGGATCGCCCGCGAGCAGTGCCGTCTCACCCGCGTGAATACGCATCATTTCCGTAAAGAAATGCGCTGATCGGCGCTGAGCGGTTGCGCTCAGGCGCGGCGTGATGGCGCTCCATTCAGCCTGAGTAAAATCGCTCAATCTTGCGCCCTCCGATGGACGCGCTAATATCGACGCTATCTCTTCTGCAGCCTCAATCGATTCAGCCACCCTGTCATTGAAGCTAGAGGACCCTGATAGAGCCGCCGATTGACCGCTGTTGATCACCAAAAATTGCCATGGGTCTTTGGGGACAATACGTTTTGCCTCACGTAATCGACAATCGTAGAGTACGGATTCTCCCTCACCGGCAAACAGCATTGGCGTTTGATCGCCTACCCCACTTTGCACCCCTATGAAGTGATTCTCGCAGGCTACCGCCCAATCGATTCGTTGCTCTGCTTCGAGCGAAACACGCATACTTTGGCAAAGCAATTCTTGATAGAGGAGCGTGATAGCCGCTGAGCTAGACAAACCACATGCGGTAAGCGCGCCATGCACCAATAGATCGATGCCGATTAACGGATACTGATTCACTCGAAATTGAGCAAGCGTGCCTCTCAAGTAATCGAACCCATCCGCTTTTGGGACCGGTTCCGCATTGAGGTCGATATCGGCTTGTCCGAATCCATGACTCAACACACGCACTTGATCCAAACCGTTCCGTCGCCAGTAGCCTGTGACGCCAAAGGACGTGCATTGGGACAACACCTTGCCCCCTTGATGATCCAAGTGGGCACCCAAAGGACGAATTCGATAGGGCACAAAAGCAGTCCTCAACTCGACGTCTTTCGGACCAAAACAATCGTCTAGAGCCGAAGCTGCCGCCCTCCAGCCAATGGTGTTTGGGGTGAGTCGCTTAAACATGGCGCTCGCCCATCATCGCCCTGATGGACGTTAACCGTTCAAGCGTAACCATCACGTTCGCCATCAATCACCACGCGCCCGCTCAATGCGATCAAACGCATCCTGAATTTCTTTGAATTTTTCCTCCGCCGCGGTCAGTAGTTCAGGCGGAAGCCCCTGACTCTGAATGCGATCGGGATGATACTTCATCGCTAGCCGTCGATACCGCTTCTTAATGACGGACAACTCGTCCTCTGGCTCGGACTCTAGTATCGCGTAGCACTGATCAAGACTGCTCGCATCACTACCATCGTTAATTCGATCCAGGAGTTGTTCAAGCAGCGAGGCAAGATCAAAGATTTGAGCAGCTCGTTTGAGCAACCTTGCCTCGTGCTCGTGCATCTCCCCATCTGCCATGGCTGCTTGCACGAGCAGCCTCAACAACATTTCTCGTTGCTCTGGTTCTTGGGAAAAGACTTCGCCGAATTGGCGCGCATAAGCCTCAAAGGTAGCGGGCCTTTTCTTCGCTTCGTTGAAAATATTAATCGCGAGTGTGCGCACGTCTTCCGCGAGCCTGAGCTGATCTCGCATCAGTTGCTCAACAAACCGAATTTCAGCCTTTGAGACCCGCCCGTCCGCCTTCGCCAGACTACCCAGCATGGCAAACAGAGAAGTAAAAAAGATCGTTTGTTTAGAGTTGGCGTCGAGCGCACGCGGTGCTCGAGCCGAGATAGATTGACCAGCGATCGCACCCAGGATCGCCCCGAGGGGTCCCCCAAGGGCAAATCCTAATGTCCCGCCAAGTAACCCGCCTAACCAGCTCATGCGTCTACCCTCTTCTCAACATCGAAAACGGCAATACCCCATGCCCTAAGCGGGTTCACCACCGATCAAGGTCAGTAGCATGTCTGTTTTCTCGGTCATGAGCGGTGCGTCTCCTCGAGATTCAACGTTCAACCGAATCACGGGCTCTGTGTTGGACATCCGCAAGTTAAATCGCCAAGTTGGGAACGACAGGCTAATGCCATCCGTAGTGTCGATATCAGTTGCATCGGCTTCAAAAGCCGCTCGAATACGCGCAATCGTCGCATTGGCATCATTGACCTTACGGTTAATCTCTCCGCTTGCCGGGAAGCGAGCCATCCGCTCGTCTACAAGCTCGGCAAGTGAATGGCCCGTTTTCGAAATCATTTCCGCGATCAAGAGCCAAGGGATCATGCCGCTGTCACAAGAAGCGAAATCGCGGAAATAATGGTGAGCGCTCATCTCCCCCCCATAAACCGCGTTTTCTTTTCGAAGGGTAGCTTTAAAAAAGGCATGCCCTGTCTTGCTCATGATTGGCCTACCGCCTGCTTCTTGAACAATCGCTTCGGTGTTCCAGGTCAGTCTAGGATCGTAGGCTATCGCCGCACCAGGCTCCCGGTCTAGGAATGAACTGGCCAGAAGGCCAACCATGTAGTAGCCCTCAATAAATCGTCCGTTCTGATCGAAAAAGAAACAACGATCAAAATCTCCATCCCAAGCGATGCCAAAATCAGCGTTGGACGCTTTGATGGCGTCAATGGTTGGCGCTCTATTCTCCACTAGCAGTGGATTGGGAACACCCTCCGGAAAGTGCCCATCTGGCGCGTGATGAATGGAAACAAATTCAAAAGGCAAATGCGGCGCAAGCTCGTCAATGGCTATCCCTGCCCCGCCATGACCCGCGTTGGTCACAATTTTCAGCGGTTTCAATGCAGAGCGATCAACGTAACTCAGCAAATGAGCGATGTAGTCTTTCCGGTGATCTAGCGAATCAAGAGACCCGGTTTCCTCGCTCTGATCGTTGCCGAGCACGCCCTCTCGGATCAGCGCTTCGATTTCGGCAAGCCCATCATCGCCACTAACAGGTTTGCTATTTTCTCGAACGAACTTCATCCCGTTGTAATCTTTGGGATTATGGCTCGCGGTCACCATGATCCCGCCGTCCATCTCGTAAAAGTCAGTCGCGAAGTATACCTCCTCCGTGCCGCACTCCCCGATAAAGTGGCAATTAACCCCTGCTTTTCGCAACCCGCTGATCAAGGCCTCTGTGAGTTCAGGGCTCGTCAACCGTATATCGTGACCGACAATGACATTGCTCGGTTTTAGCCACGCTGCATAGGCCAAACCAATCTGTTCAGCCAATTCAACGTTTAATTGATCAGGAATCCGGCCACGAATGTCGTAAGCCTTAAAAGCGGATAAATCCATGGTTAATCCAAGCCTTCCAAAAGCCGGCATTGTACACGAGTGGTTTTACAGCCAGGCAATCACAGACCATTCGACGTGCACTCCACATGCTTTATAGCCCCTTGAAATCGGTTAACGCTCCAAAAGTTGGTCATTTTGCAATCGTGAGGACGCAGATCAACACCTTAATTCAATGGTGGATCAGGATTGGAGTACGGACTACGGTTAGAGCCAGGGCTAGCGCACAGGTGCTACAAGACGGGCTCACTCGCTTCAATTCATATAGATATCCGAGCTGGAGACTGATTGTGGCCGCTTGCGTCATGTTAGCCGCGCAAGCCTGTTCCCGAGAGGGACTAGACCCCGAGCTAGAGACCTACACCAATCGGCTAGCCGACATTCTTGACACCGAGCACCACCCAAACGCACAACCACCAGTTTCCATCGATCGGCGAGCGCGAGCGGTCGCCATCCATGCCCTTCGGGCCGATCAATCGACGCTTGATCTGTTGGATTATCTTTCAATGAGGGGCTGCAAGCTGCAGCAGGTGGTTGCCGAGCGCAACAACCAACTGGGCCGCCTGGCAGACCCCATCACGATGCTGTTCTTCGACTTGCGTTTCATCGCCCTCGCACCCGATTGCATCACGACGCTTAGATCTGAAGACCCACCGACCGCCCAATTGCTTAGCGAGGCGCTGGCGTCAAAGCTGACAAAGCGAAACGCGCACATCGAGCAAGCCGTGCTTTTAAGTGATGAGATGATGACGTTCTGGAAACACTCAACCTACACACAGATTACGCCTCAAAGTACTTTGTCAGAGGTTATGGCGCTCAATGCTTTGTCCCAACAAATGATTCTGCTGAAGCGGGGAGAGTTGCTGGAAGTCAGCTCCATCTACGACTCACTGCAACCATTGAATAGCGGCCTAGGGGGAAAGCTCTTGGGCGGCTGGCTATCGCTGTCCGAACATCTGCAGGAGGCCGAACATCATCTCGATCAATTTTTCGAGAGAAGACCGCTTTGTTTCAATGAGCAGTCCAATGCCAGAGCAGACCGGTTCGAGGGCCTGGTGACGCGACTCTTCGCAACGTCTGTTCAACGTGAATTCAATCGGTTAGAGCAAGCCACGCGCAAGGTGATGCCCGCGGTGGCCGAGCTGGAACGTTCGCTGACAACGGGGCAAACGCCCGCCCTAACTGCTTTCCAAACTGAGCGCGACCAGTTAATCGACAACACGCGGGCGTTGCTTGTCAGCCACGTTCAGCGCTTAGGGGATACGCTCGGCACCTGCGGATTAAGGCCAGGTTACCGGTCGTAACCCAGAGCAGAACCAAATTCCCGCGGATCCTTCACACCCCAGTAAGCATCATCTTTAATCAGGATCGAATTGGCATCGCCGATGGCGCTTCGGTGCCGGAGCTGGTGCCCCTTTTCCTGCAGAAGATCGAGGGTGTCTGGACTTAACGCCCTGGGACCGAACTGAATGGCATCTGGAAACCACTGATGATGGAACCTAGGCGAGCCTACTGCCTCTGCTAAAGACATGCTGTGGTCAATGACATTCATGATCACCTGGAGCACAGTCGTGATGATCGTTGAACCACCGGGAGAACCCGTGATCAGAAAAGGTACGCCATCGCGAGTCACCAGCGTGGGCGTCATGGAGCTCAGCATCCGTTTCATTGGCTGGATCGCATTGGCTTCGGCCCCTAACAGTCCAAATTGGTTAGGAACGCCAGGCTGGGCAGAGAAATCATCCATCTCGTTGTTCATCAAGATACCCGTACCGGGTATTACTAGCTGACTGCCGAACGAGCTGTTCAGGGTGGTCGTAATAGCCACCATCATGCCGTCTTTGTCAATCAGGCTGTAATGCGTCGTGTCCTCGCTTTCATCGGTCCATTGACCTGCTGCGAGCTCTCGACTGAGGGTGGCTCTTTCGGGGTCAAAATCTTTCATCCTTTCGCGCGCGTAGTTGACGTCCATCAGCTTTGCGGTGGGCACCTCCCAAAAGTCTGGGTCGCCCAAATGAACGGACCGATCGGCATAAGCCCGACGCGCTGCTTCGACAACGAGGTGGGTCAATCTCGCGCTTCCCCACCCCATCGCACCAAGGTTGTAGGGCTCCAGCATATTGAGGATCTGGGCAATGAGGATCCCGCCTGACGAGGGCGGCCCCATGCTCCAGATATCGTAGCCTCGGTAGCTCGTACGAATGGGATCTCTCCAAACACTTTCATAGCGCTTCAGGTCATCGAGGCTTATCAGACCGCCGCCGCGCGACATCTCGCGCGCAATCGATTCGGCGACCCAGCCCTCATAAAAACCTTGTCGTCCCTTCGCCGCGATTTCTCTTAGCGTGCGGGCTAGCAGCTGCTGTTTCCACCGCTCCCTCCCCGTGAACGCCTGGCCGCCGAGACTAAACTTGTCTACTGTGGCGGCCCATTGTCCGGGTTTGCCTGCCAACCGATTAAATCGAGCGACTTGCTCGGGTTCGATCATAATGCCCTGCTCCGCCATCTCAATTGCTGGCTCCAGGAGATCCGCTAGCGGCTTTGATCCGTACCGCGCATGCAGCTTGAGCAGTCCATCAACCGTCCCCGGGACCCCAGACGCCAAATGGCTATCAAGCGACAGTTTCCAATCAGCATTACCAGACTCATCAAGAAACATGTCTCGATAGGCGGCGGCAGGTGCCCGCTCTCGATGGTCTAAAGAAACGACCTCACCCGAGGGCAACCTGACAACCGCAAAACCACCACCACCAATATTGCCCGCCTCGGGATAAGTAACCGCCAACGCAAAACCTAGCGTGACCGCCGCATCGATCGCATTACCCCCCGACTTCATCACGGCAATTGCCGCCTCATTACCGAGGGTTGACGTTGAACTCACCATACCTGCGGTCCCTCTGACGGCCGATTGATGAGCTGAAAATGAAGACTCAGGATACGTAGAAAGCGCCAACAGACAGAGGCCAACGAGGGCAGTAGGAAACGCATTCATTGTTATGCTCCTTTAATTAGTCGGTACTTTTAGTCGGCACTCTTAATCACTACTCTTTTGGCCGAGTCCTCAGCACCGCGCCTTGTGCCGTTATCCGCACATTAATCCATAAGGCTTTTATTCATCGATTCGGTCACTGTCGGCGAGCAACCCACTATTAAGTCTTCTAAACTATTCCCCTGCATGACCGTCCCGGAAAAGCCCCAACAAGATCCCTCACCAAAGCAGTTGAGGGTGACTACCGCGTCGATCGACCTGCGCGCTCATACGCCCTGTTCACACTTAGGGAAACTGCGTTGCTTGAGCATCGTTTTGCTCAGTTCTCGCGCCCCATGATTATCCGGAACACATCTCGACTCTCATAGCCTTGACAACAGATATCGATCAAATCCTCAATCGTCTGCATTAAAGTCAGCCGCGATTAATGTAGCCTGCCCAATTGTCTGCTGCGCCACTGGATCTTTCCGGCGCACTTGATTGACTGCTCGGTCAACGTCCTGAATACGGAGAGAGAATGGGACAGACGGCTCAAGCAAGCCCTC
>CAJXDD010000048.1:0-14122 GCA_913052075.1 uncultured Gammaproteobacteria bacterium | reverse complement strand
CACGATACGGTAAGTCAAACGGATTGCCGGTAAACTGTGCGAGCACAGCGTCCCACGCTAGGTTTAATTTATCGTGGGTAGAAAGCTGAGAAGCTGCCGTGCGACTCGTGCTTATATTCTCCTCAAGCGCCTTAATCACAGCCTCAAACCAACCCGCAATCGCATGATCTTTGATGTGCAAAGGTTGATTCAGTGCTTGATCGTTATGAATAACTGAAAGCGCTGTCCACAATCTCTCCTGACGGGCGGTGATTGCTCCACGGTCAACGGAGCGCGCTAGTTGATCAATTAACCGGTCCGTATGTTCTGTAAGGGGGGCCTCCCTTTTATGGGCACCGACTAAGGTGTCGAACAGCGCCTGTTCAAGCATCGCTTGAGTGTGCGCGGCTGAACGGTGAGAAGAAGGCTGTCGGCCGTCTTGCGAAGACGATGATCGTGCTTCGTTTGCTTCAAGGGTTTGCGGCGAGGTCTGGCACCCCACCAAGACGCTGCCCACGACGATCGCAATAGATATCTGGGATAACAGAGTGCGCCCTAGTGCTCGCAGCTGTCTCTTCATACGCAAATTGCTTTACGGGGTGCAGAAAGGAAACCTAGCTTCTCCCTCAAAACGCCTTGGTGTTTGATTATCCAGATCGAACATTGATGCTTGGTTTGCATACGTTTTGATTTGGGTGGGTTGATCGAGGTCAGTGAGAACATGTCCGCATAGCCAGTTACTGATATTTTGATCGCCACGCACTAGCGAGCTGCGCGTCGGGATTAACAACGTTACCGTCTTGGAGGACATCGATCGGATCGCGTCCATCCACCCCGATCCCAAATCGGTGGTATCCGAGCAGCCGTTGAAGCGCAGTGGGCATGGTTCGAGCGATTTCCCTTGGCACAGACAGCAGCTGGGATTCCTGCGGGCGTAAATACACCTGGCTGTGACTCATAAAGAAACCCAATCGCTCACGGTCTGATGTGTTTGCACCACCGCCATGCCAGAGGGCTCCCGCCCAAAGCAGCATGGATCCACTCGGCATTTCTACCTGAATGGAGGGCACGGATTGGTCAACTGCGCGATCGTGCCATAAATGACTGTAGGGGACGATATGGGTCGCTCCGTTGTCGCAATCAAAGTCATCCAGAGCGATCAATGCGTTGCATAGGAAATGGGGGTGGGGCCTTGGAACTGGCCATAAGCCGTCATCTTGATGCAGAAACTGTTTGGTTTCGCCGGGTAGGGTATTAAACAGCGTTGTGATGTTGATTTGGCCCCTGTGGCCTAGGATTCCCTGAACGATTGCGCGTAATCGAGCATCCAAAAAGAGGTAGTCGACCGCCCGGGTCTTGGCAAGCAGATTGTGGGCGCGCCAGGTGAGCCCTGACGTTGTGCCAATGGCAGCCATTTCAGTGATCCGCACTTCCGTCATAAACGCGTGCCGAATGGTTGCGACCTCTTCGGGTGCAATGAATTGAGGAACGACTGCATAGCCCTGCTCCTCGATCTTAGCCACGCACGCTGTGATATCTAGACCGTCGACGATCACGGGAGTTGATGCTTGATCAGTCATATAGGGTTGCCTTCGTTCGCCTCGCTAGGGCATGCCTAAGATTGTATGACGTAAATCATAGATTTAAACCTAGCGGTTAGTGACGAGTGAGAGGTAGCCAGCGAGTACTTGGCTTGACGAGCGCGGCATTCTTCAACGCTTGGGGCGCGGAGGATTCAACTTGTGGAAAATTTTGCAAACGGCTGGATGAGCAGAAGATAAAGGATTCTTCTTTGGCGCTATGTTGGACGTCCAAAGTTGTCGGCGAAGTTGGTGAGCAGTTCAAGTGTCTCATCGCCATGCGCGAGACGACCTCTCATCTCGGATGCGAAGCTCCCATCGTCGTCATCATTCAAGTTGATCAAGACGTTAAGCGTGAGCGATCGAAGTGCCGAGGCATAGATATCAGCAACCATGAGTGTGTCGGTTGCTAGATTTTTATTGGTGTAGTTGGCGACTGCGAGAAACGTTTGCGCAAGATCAAGCGTGTCCTCGAATGCGGTCATGGGTGGCACTGAGGCTGCTCGAGTGAGCGGCAATAGAGTTTCGTGGCGATCGGGATCGTTCTTTGTGCGGCGCAAGGCTCCGTTGAGCGCTTCGAATGCGGTTTGATCGTCTGCCGCAAGCTGCATGAGTGTTGCTTGATCGCGATCGAGCCGTTCAATGAGCGCATGGCCAAAGCGAGGACCTTTAGAATAGCGAGCCACCATCGCGAACAACGCCGTTGCTTGAGCTGCCAGAGCACAAGCAAGCGCTCCGCCGCCGGGAGCGGGCGTGCGGTCGGCTAAATTGCTCAGCCACTGGGTCAGTCCAGCATCACTCATCGCGGCTGCGCTCATGAAAGTGCGAAAACAAACGTAGCGTGTTTCGCATACACATGGCCACGGTCATGGGGCCAACTCTGGGTATAAAGAGTGAGGTCTTGTCAGCCGCAGCGTCACTAAAGTTGGGAACACTGGAAAAGTTGATACCAATACTGCTCGCTTGAATCTCTGCTGCTTGGATTGGATGAAAGGCATCTGATGGGACGCCTGTGATGACAATGTCTGAGCGCGCAAGCGCCTCTTGCCTCGAAATAGTGAATTCCTTAGGCTTCGCGGCTACGAATTTGAGCGGTCCGTACTCGTCGAATGACAATACTTCGGCGCCGTCATTGGACATCATCACCGCAAGCGGTCGGCCGATCACCTCACTGCGATTAAATATGGTGACGGTTTGGCCGGCCAGTGGCTTAGCGCTCGGTCCTGGCTTGATGCTGGGGTCACCGTAGACGCTAAGCTCGACTAAGAGCTTGACGATGGCAAGGGGAGTGCAGGGTAAGACCGCTTTACGCGTCGGGTCGCCGTCCACCGCTAGTCGATCGTTAGCATAGAGTTTTCGTACCCAATATTGGCTGCCCGCCTCAATATCTTTTGTGAAGCTGATTAAGTTGCGAAGGTAGTCATCCTGCTGGTTGCCAAACACGGGGAAGTAGATAAATATGCCGTGAATGCGGTTGTCCTCGTTGGCTTCGAGAATACGTGCTTCAAGGTCCAGGCGACTCACTTGCTCTAAGGTATATTCCATCCCGACATCAAGGAAGCGTTGCTTGGTGGCATTGGCATAAGCCATGGAGGGTTTATCAGTGCTGGCGATGAGCCCTAGGACGCGAGGGGTGCCTTTGCAGGCTTCCACTGCATGGCTCGCCTCTTCGAAGTAGCGCTTGGCAAGCTGGGTCGGATTAGGAGTGCTCACGGGAGGATCTACTTGGAATCTGCTGGCCTTGAGATGCTGCCGAGATAGCCGCTGTGGTGGCGCATGCCGTACTGATCCTTTGTGAAGGCCTTAAGCTCCATAACGGTCAAAGCGATGGCATCGCTAATCGCAAGCATCACGGCAATAGAAGCACTCGGCGTCAGCCCGAGGGGGCAGGGCTCTTTGATGTTGTCCCCCATATCAAGAACGATTTGACAGTGTGTGCGGAGCGGCGAGTCGATGTGCGACGTAATACCGATAATCCGCTCAACCCCCAGCTGTCGTGAAATGCTCAGCATCTGAATGACTTCAGTGGATTTGCCGCTGGTTGAGAAGGCGACGATTGCGTCATCGGGTGCGAGCATGCCAAGGTCGCCGTGTCCCGCTTCTGCAGGGTGTATGAAAAAGGCAGGCGTGCCAGTAGAGGCAAGCGTTGCTGCAAATTTTCGAGCGATGAATCCTGCTTTCCCGATGCCTGTAGCAACGACGCGGCCGCTCGTTCCTTGGATGAGTTCCACGGCTTGGGCGAAGGTTGGCTGAACATCAATGGCGCGGACGGCATCGGCTTCTGCCTGAATAATGCGCTTAAGGTTGGCCTCAATATTCATTAGTCGCTCCCCTTTAGAGCTGCAAGTATAACGAATTCACAAGTAGGAAGCGGTGGTCATCGCCGGCTCCACCACTCGCATGCGTTGAAGTGAGTTTGCTTCATGTCCAAAGCATAAGAAGCATTAGATGAGTGCTAATCCCAATAGTAAAAATGCTTCGTGACTCGTCACGAGAATCAAATCATGTCACGGAGATGGTGCAGGGTTCGCGATCTCACGTGTGGTTGGTAAGCAAGGCGCTCCGACACCTGCCCAAGAGGAATCCAGGCCCAATCTCGGACATGGGCATCTATGATCGTGTGTGTGTCCGACACACTTGGCGTTCTGGCGCGAAACCACTCGCCAAGGCATGGCACCATGCGGCCGTTCCATCCGAAGTCATATCGGGTTTGCTCAAGAAAGGCCCAGTCCTCCGCTTGGTGTCCTGTTTCCTCGAAGAGTTCTCGCTTTGCTGCAACTAACGGCGTTTCGTCTTGTTCGATTCCTCCACCAGGGAGCGACCAAATAAATTTTTTTGTGAGTGGGTCGACCATTTCGACCATCAGTAGCTCGCTTCCTCGGGTGCAGAGTACGATCGTTCGCCAGCGTCTCTGACTATCTTTTTCGAGTCTTACTGTCATAGAGGTTTCATTAATAAAAGGTGTCTTTCGGAGCCAAAAAAAGCGCGAGCCGGTCGCTCGGCAATTCAGTGTTCAAGCACCGCTCACTTGTCTCTCCATTAGTGCGGGCGGGCCTGGTATTAGGCGTTGGATTCTAAATGACAGCGGACTGAGTGCTCTGTGGTTGTCTCTCTCAATTCAGGCGCCGTCTCCGCGCAGGGCTCAAAGCACGCTGGGCATCTAGGATGGAAGTGACAACCCGAGGGAGGCGCAATGGGCGAGGGCACGTCACCTGAAAGGATAATGCGTTCTTTCTTCATGGTCGGGTCAGGAACTGGAATCGCTGAAATGAGCGACTGCGTATAGGGGTGCCTTGGGTCTTGATAGACAGTGTCCCCGGATGCCGTCTCGACAATCTGCCCCAGATACATGATCGCGATTCGATCCGAAATATGTTTAACCACTGCTAAGTCGTGGGCAATGAAAAGGTAGGCCAGTCCAAACTCCGATTGCAGATCGAGTAGGAGATTCAAGATCTGACTTTGGATGGAGACGTCTAACGCCGAGACCGGCTCGTCACAAATGATGAGCTTGGGTCTTAAGGCGATCGCTCGAGCAATTCCGATTCTCTGCCGTTGACCACCAGAAAACTCAAATGGGAAGCGAGTTGCTGACCGCTTGGGTAGTCCAACTAGATCGAGCAGCCGATTTACCTCTTTGCGGCGATCTGAAGCGGAGCCGATCCCGTGGATAACAAGAGGTTCTTCCAATATTTCTTGAACCGTGTGCCTCGCATTCAGTGACTCCATGGGATCCTGAAAAATCATTTGGATGTCACGTCGATAGGGTAGTAATGCTTTTTGTCCTAGGCTCGCCAAGTCTGCACCTTGATAGTGAATCTTCCCCGCAGTCGGTTTGTAAAGCCTGGCAATACAGCGGCCTAGCGTCGACTTACCACAGCCAGATTCGCCTACGAGACCAAGCGTCTCGCCTTGCATGATGGTGAGATCGACGTTATTGACGGCGCGGTTAACGAGTTGAGATCGTCGCAGCAGCCCGGATTTCACCGGAAAGTGCATCGACAACCCGCTGACTTCGAGGAGCGGTGTCACGATGCGCCATTGACATTGTGGCAAGCGGCCGACTGACGCTCGCTGACGATGGTCATTTTGGGCATGGTCTCAAAGCAGATGTCACTGACCTCGGGGCAGCGATTATTGAATCGGCAGCCCTTCGGCAATTCGTGGAGACTGGGTACGAGGCCATCGATGACCTTTAGCCTCTCCTTGGGCGTGCTGTCCATTTTGGGGATTGATTGCATGAGGCCATCGGTGTACGGGTGTCGCGGTGATGCAAATACGTCATATACACTGCCTTGCTCGGCCACTCGGCCAGCATACATCACCACCATTTCCTCGGAGGTCTCAGCAATGACACCCAGATCATGGGTGATCATGATCACCGCCATCCCCATCTCTCTTTGCAACTCTTTAATGAGGTCAAGAATCTGAGCCTGAATCGTGACATCCAGTGCGGTGGTTGGTTCATCGGCGATCAGCAGATTAGGCTCGCAGATGAGCGCCATCGCGATGACCACCCGCTGGCGCATGCCACCGGACAACTGGTGAGGATACTCGGCCATACGGATGTCTGGCGCAGGAATACCCACCCGATCAAGCATGGCAATCGCCTTCTTGATACGCGCCTGGTCGGTGAGATCGGTGTGGAGTTCGAGACTCTCCGTCAATTGACGCCCGATGGTTTGAACGGGATTTAACGCAGTCATTGGCTCTTGGAACACCATCCCGATGGATTGACCGCGAATCGATTGCATGGCGCTTGTTGGTAGCGTGACGAGGTCACTTCCTCCAAAAAGAATTTGTCCACCCGCAATTTTGCCCGCAGGACGTGGGAGCAGGCCCATGATAGAGAGCGCGGTTACGCTCTTACCGCAACCGGATTCCCCAACGAGCCCCAGTGTTTGACCCGCGTCAAGCGAGAAGCTCACACCATCTAAGGCACGTACGAGTCCTTCATCGGTCTCGAATTCGGTGACAAGGTCATGAACCTCAAGGAGCGCAGGAGACGGCATGAGATTAGCGAGACCGGTGTTGCTCAAAGGATTCGATAACGGGATCGAAGGCGCGACCCTGGTTTCTCGCATTCATGGTTGCACTGCGCTCGTCCTCATCAATCCAGTGTAAAAAGTACTGGAGGTGATTTGATGCATGTTTATGAGAGAAATTGGCAGGGTAGTTCACCCATCGCCAATGCCCAATTCGAAAGAATCCGTTGTAAAAGCCAGGTACGAAAGAGGCGTAGTCATGATGGAGATCGCTCATCTCGTGGGCGAGCGCTATCATTTCATCAGCGTCGGGTGAGGCGCGGTAGGCATCAATTAATCGATCCATTTCCGGAATGGCTAGCGTCTCCAGATTGTTCGTTTGGGTCTTAATCTGTCGTGCTGGATTGATCTCACCGTTATCAAGAAATGCTTTATTGTAGGCATTGTCGGAATGGTAGGTCTCCCAGAACCTTGGGTAGAGTTCCAGGCTGTAGCCAAAGGCAGCGAAGTGAATCTCATGTTTCTTTTCCTGCACCTTCTTCCATCCCGATGTGCCATCGAGTACTTCGACCCGATACTCAAGCCCGGCTTTTGCTGCTTCCTCTTTTAAGATAGTCAGGACGTCTTTCAGTGATTCGTATCCAGAAGAAATGGTGAATGCGAGTCGAGTGCCATCCTCGCGCATCAAAATCCCATCCGGACCGCGTTCTTTGAAACCCGCTCGAGCAAAAGCTTCCTGGGCTTGGCTGATGTCAAAGGGCCGCGCTTTGATGTGGCTTGCGGTGAATGGGCCATAGCCGTCATTGGCCGTGTTGAGTCGATCGCTATCGCCTCTGAAAAAGGTCTCAATCACCAAGTCCCAGTTGGTTGCGTACTGGAGGCCCAAGCGAACGTTTTGATCGTCAAGGAGGGGTTGGGCGGTGTTGATCCAAAGTCCGTAGGGTGGCCGCGGCCGCTGATTGAAAAATAACTTCTTGTGGATATAGCCATTAGCGACGTCAGCGTCATCGTTGGGTAGTTTTTCGTACCAATACTCAGCAAGATTCATCGCAAATTGGTCGATATCGCCGCGTTTGAACGCCTCGAACACCTTGGCCGTGTCTCGGATCACGATGAAGTTCATCTTGTCCACATTGAAACGATAGCGAAAGTGCTTCTTATCTTTACCCCACCACTCAGTGTTTCTAGTCATTTGAATGGAGCGGCCTTTCTTTAAATCGCCTGGCTTGATGAGGTAGGGCGACGTGGTTGGCGGAAAGCGCCACTGATAGCGTTCTAGGTAATCAGGGCCAACTTCTTGATAAAAGTGTCTGGGTAGGGGCCGCAGTTCCAACACCTTTGAATCGATATCCGGTTTCTCGGAAACAGTACTGATCGAGATCAAGTGGTCATCATATTTGGTGATATTCGTGTATTGGGTCGAATACCAGTTGTTGTACCAAGGTGCAGTGATGTACGACGATCGGTGCATCCAGAACATAAACAGATAATCGTCCGCCGTAATGGGCACGCCATCAGACCATGTGGCCAGAGGGTCCAGTTCGACGTAAATCGTTTTCGCTTCTCGATCCACTGCCCATTTCGTTGCCAATCCAGGGAAGTAGTCCATGAGATCTGGGTGGCGATGGCCGAGTGCCATGGTGGTGTAATCGAGCAGCCAAGGTCTAAAGCTGCCGTTGGAGTCCGGGCCTAGGATTCTGAGGGTACGTGGGAAGTCCTGTAGCCGGATGGTCTCCATGCCGCCTTTCTTGGCGTCGGGGCTGCCAATCTCAGGGAGTTCGCTGCCATCTTGCCATTGAAGGTCAGTCGGTAGGTCGGACCGCGTCTTGAAGCGGAAAAAGTCCGGGTGGTCTGTATAGTATTGGGCGACCTCGGCGCGATTGTCGTAGGGCGCGAACTCGCTTTCTTCCGTAGGTGCATCGCTGCCGCCACAGCTCGCGAGTAGAAGGGTGGCGAAAATCAGGAGCAAATAAGCGTGAGTATTTTTTAGCATCGTTATCACCGATAGAGCGTGTATTTTTTGGGATCAAAAGATTCGCGAATCGCTTCGCCTATGAAGGTCACGATAGTAAGGAGCAAGACTAGCGTGGTAAAGGCTGAGATCACGATCCAAGGCGCAGTACGAAGATTCCCCGTTCCTTGTTTTAGGAGCTCGCCCAGACTGGGCGTTGGGACGGGCAATCCAAAACCCAAGAAGTCGAGCGCAGTCACCGCGGCGATGGCAGACACAATGGTAAACGGCATAAAGGTGACCAGTGTTGCCAGCACGTTAGGAAGGATGTGCTTGAAGATAATCCGCATTGTGTCAGCGCCCAGCACTCTGGCGGCCATGACGTAGTCGCGGGACTTTTCTTTGTAGGTTTCGGTTCGCATGTAATAGGTCATGCTGGTCCAGCTAAATAACACCATGACGACGAGCAAAATGATGACTCGAGCTGCGATCGAGGACTCAATTGGGATAATCGAGAAGACGATGATCACCATGTAGAGGAACGGGACATTAGACCAAATCTCGATAAACCGCTGAAAGATGAGATCGAACGCCCCGCCGAAATATCCCATGCTGCAACCAATCACGATACCAATGACATAAACACTCACCATAAATGCCAGCGCAAAGAGCAGAGCCGTGCGGGTGCCGTAAACCAGCCGGGCGAGGATGTCTCGGCCAGTCGTATCTGTACCTAAATAGTGCCCGCGATCAATGTCAGGCGGGGTTGGCCTCAGAATCCCTCCCTGGGCATCATTTTCGAATGGATTGTAAGGGACTGGCGGCAGAACGACCCAGTTTTCGTCACTGCCTGCTAACCGTTGCTGTAAGTCTCGATAGTTGGTCTCGTATTCGTAGCCGAGTCCAAACGTAGAGCCTGGGATGATCGCACCATAGGTTGGGAAATAGAGGTCGCCCTCGTATTTGACCACGAGTGCTCGACTGTTGACCCAGAGCTCTGCAAGGCAAAGGAGTAGGCTTAAGGCAGCAAGTGCTAAAAAACTAAAGTAGCCAACTTTGATTTGCTTAAAGCGGGCCAGTTTTTTTTGAGTTTGGGGTGTTAACGACAGTCGCATTATTGGAACCTAATCCGAGGGTCGACGAGGGCGACGAGTAAATCGGACAGCACATTGCCAATCAGCAACAAGAGACTGCTGAGTAGCACAACACCCATGACCACGGGGTAGTCCCGATCGAGAATGGAGGTCAGGCCTAAAAGACCAAAGCCGTCGATGTCGAAGATCGATTCAATCAGGAATGACCCGCCCACGAGCAGCGTAATGTTCTGGCCGAAGGTGGTGGCAATTGGGATCATCGAGTTGCGGAGCGCGTGGCGCAATACCGCTTGCTTAAAGGACACCCCTTTTGCGATTGCAGTGCGAATGTAGTCGGCAGCCAAATTATCCAACAAGTGGTTCTTAAGGAGCATGGTCACGAGCGCGAAGCTGCCAATGATGTAGCAGATGAGCGGCAGAATGGAGTGGTGGATGACGTCCAACCACTGCTCGGCAGGCGTCAGCATGTCGTAGTTAAAACTTACAAAGCCGCCCATGGGGAACCAATCCAAGCGAACTGAGAAAAAGAGCAGCAGCAGCGAGCCAAGCGCATAGCCGGGCACGGCATACCCAATGAAAATGAATATCGACGATGCGGTATCGACGGCTGTGCGGTGCCTGACGGCCTTGACGAGACCGAGCGGAATGCAGACGGCATAGGTCAAAATGAGCGTCACCAAGCCGTAGTAAATCGAGATCGGAAAGCGGTCCTTAATCACGTTCCAGACAGGTTCGTTGTACCGATACGAGGTGCCAAGATCGCCTGTGAGAATCTTGCCAACCCAAATGACATAGCTCTCTAGAATGGGCTTATCGAATCCGTAGTAAGCCTTGAGTTGCTCAAGCTGCGCATCAGAAATAGCCATATTCTGCCCAGCACTGGATGAAAAGCTCATGGCATCAGCGCCCGCGACTTGGGCTTCCATGATGGCGCGTTCAAGCGGCCCTCCCGGAACAAGCCTCGTGATTGCAAACACAATCAGCGTCACCCCAAGCAGGGTGGGCGGAATCAGCGCGAGGCGCTTTAAAAAATAGCTACCCATGAACGGATCCCAGTTGTTCGCTCTTTCCCGCTGGTTGGCGAATGAGTGTTCGAGGCATTAGGTCGACTCCTTGATCAGCAGCCGATAAACCATCACGGCGGTTAATGCGCCCAGACATTGTGCAACGATGAAGGCAAGGACGTGATCGGGATTGATGCCGCTGAAGGTATTCGTAAAACTGCGTGCGATAGTCACGGCCGGGTTAGCAAACGATGTTGAAGCCGTAAACCAGTACGCGCTTGTGATGTAAAGGCCTACGGCTGCAGGCACGGCACTTGGTTTATAGCGTACGCAGCCCAAAATCGTCAGTACTAACCCTAGAGTTGCAATCCATTCTGAAAACCACTGGCTTGGCCCAGTGCGTAGTTTTTCGGACCACTGAAGTAATGGTTCGTCGAACATGGCGTGCGCCGCAAGCGTTCCGGCAATGCCCGCGATCACTTGTATGGTAACGAAGCCGACTGCTCTCTGATAAGACACCCGCTTTTCCAACCACAGTGCAAGGGTGACGGCTGGATTAAAGTGAGCGCCAGAGACTGGCCCCAAGATGGTGATGAGCACGTACAGCATCGCGCCTGTGGCGATCGTGTTGCCAAGTAATGCGACGGCCATGTTCCCGCCTGCGAGTCGCTCAGCCATGATTCCGGAACCGACCACGCAGGCAAGTAAGAAAAATGTGCCTATGGCTTCACTGGCGAGTGCTCGTTGCATCGAATACGGTTTAACTCAATCGTTCGGAGGGGGAGTTTACTGGACTCTGCGAGAAAATGTGCCTTGGAGAACTTGAGATTCAGTCAATGTCGGTTCCTCGTCTGGGCTTGGCCTCGCCCTTCGCGCATGGGAGGATCTAGTCATCTGGTTCGACACACCAGCAATGATTGTATTTAGCGCTTATCGATACGATCGTATGGATACGATAACCATGCCGAGCGCCGCAGACCTAATAACAAGATCTAATGACGAGACTCAATGACAAATAGTGCAAGGAGACGACTGACATGCCCAGCTTAAAAGAGGTGGCAAGAGCCGATGCCCCAGAGGATATTCAAAAGGTGTACGACGCCGTGTTTGGCCCTGGGGTCGACCCTGTGAGCCATCCAGGAACAGCGACCGGAACCCCCGGCAACTGGTGGTCTGTTTTTGCGCTGGTGCCCGATTGCTTTCGGCACGCTGTGCAGGGTTTTCAATTCTATCGAGGCAGAAACCGCCAAATTAGCCCGAAGCTTCGTGAACTAGGACAAGCCAGAGCCGGTTATGCTCGGGGCAGTCTTTTTGTGTTCTCTCAACACTGTAAGGCGCTTAGAGCAGCCGGATATTCTGAGGCTCATATTGAGGCGATCCCGTCTTGGGGCTCAAGTGACCTTTTTACCCCACTCGAACGTGCGGTTCTGGCTTATACCGATGACCTGGTGTTGGCAGGTGGTCGCGTGCCGGATGCCACGATGGCGGCATTAAAGGCGGAGCTATCCGATGAAGCCATCCTTGAGCTCACGTACATTACTTGTACCTATGAAATGCATGCCACGATGTGTCGAGCACTTCGTCTTGAGTACGATGATGTGGATGAGCGCTTGGTCGAGGTTCCCGTGCCCTCAGGGGAAAAAAGGGACATTGATTTCATGAAGGCGGTGGATAAGCCGAAGGATTGAACGGCTGGTCCCGGTAATCGCTGGCATAACGCAAGCGGTGGGATTGTGCTGCTTTGGCGGCGCTCGCAAACCAGTCAGGCATTGGCGGCCCACCGGCTTCGGACAGTAAATCCGTTAAGTAGTGCATCTGTCGCTCGCCTAGCCTGTGAAATGCTCGCGGTGGCAGGGCAGTTTGTTCAAACGCTTGATCGCGGGCTAAAAGCCAGGCTCGCTGATCCTCTGAGCTAGGAGCGCTGAGGTCGCCGTGCCACAGCGCGTTTAACCAGCGGCTTTGGATATCAAACAAAGGAAACGGAATAATCAGCGAGGGAATCCCCACAAATGCGAGTGTGGGGTGATCAACATGCAGCAAGTCTCTATACAGCTGAGTTAATTGAAAACCGTCGTGGTGCAGTAGGCTTTTGGACAGGAAAGGAAAGTCGTATTGGTAGCCAGTGCAGAAGATGACCCTGTCGATGCCGGTAACCGTTTTACCGTCAGTCAAGACAACACGTTCGTCTTCAAAGCGCTCGATATCGGAGCAGCATTGAACGTTTGGAAGGTCACTGGTTGCGTCTGCCATCGTGGGCGCATGCCCGGACCAAAACACCCGCTTTGCATGGGGAGCGATCAGCCTAACCAGATCGGTACCTGATGCATGTCCACCCCAGATGACGACGGTTTCTTTGCGGTGATCGGCGCCCCTTACAAAGTTGGCCGAGTGGGTGGCTCGGCCATGGAAGTCTTCGAGGCCCGGTACTGCCGGAAAAAAAGGCTGATGGTAATGGCCAGTGCACACCACCACCGCATCGAAGCAGGAGATTTTGTTGCTGTCGAGTAGCACTTGCCAACCATCTGAAACCTTCTCGACGGAAACAACTCGTCGATCGAATTGAATGAGTGGTGCAAGGTTAAAGTGATCGGCATACCGTGCCAGATAGGCACGAACGGCTTCGGCTTCCGGAAAATCTCCGGTTGATGCACGTTTGTCATTCGCATCGAACGGGAAGTCCCAAAAGGCCATGAGATCAATGGGAATGTTCGTCCTGAGTTCCTCGTAGATCGGTTGGCATGGCGCGCTCGCGTGAGACGCCCAAACACCAGCGAGGCTCGGTAGCGCCTCAAACACGGTGATGGTGTGGCAAGTGCCTAAATTTTTAGCTGCGGCGAGTCCTGCTGCACCAGCACCGATGATTGCAATGTTCATAGGGACCCTAGTTTGAACAAGTGCCCGTGTTGAAGATAGGTCTTGATGGGATTTTCCATTAGTTGAACACGATATTGCTGAAGCGTCGTCTTCGCACGGCAAGCAGCGAGACGCCGTTAAATCCCACACACAGAGTGGATGGCAAAGCGTCCAAGTGGCCTAGCTCATATGGGGTCTCTCTTGCCGAGATGAGCAGCATTTTCCAGCGTTAAAAGTAAGCGTTGTGGTTTTGGCGTTACTTCGTCAGTCTGGCTCTGCAAGTCGTGCAGCTTGCTAGGGATGTCCGCAATCTTGAGGGGTGTCCTGTTTAGCTATTTGAGTCTGCGGATCTTCTGCACCGCGCGCGACAGAACAGGCATAATAAGAGCTATTCCTCTCTGATATTGGGTCTCAATGAAAGCTGAGCTGCTGTGGACAGAGCACATCTCTCCGACATCGATCCGGATGCGCTGGCGTGCCAGCGTTGATGCGCTGGAGTTTGAGCCCGGACAGTTTTATCGCTTCACCTTTAACGATAGCGATGGCGCGTTTGAGCGGAGCTACACCTTTGCGCAATACGAGAACGATTGCCCGGCTGGCGATTTTGAGCTTCTGATTAGTGAGACCAAGGGGGGAAGAGCCACGCAATTATTGTTCGACGCGGCGCCGGGTTTAA
>CAJXDD010000047.1:0-14326 GCA_913052075.1 uncultured Gammaproteobacteria bacterium | reverse complement strand
GCATTTCGGATATTGGTCCCGATTATGTAGTGCTTGATCGCACGATCTTTTACCCAACAGGGGGTGGGCAACCCGGTGACACTGGCGTCATTGGTAGTGGCTCGAACTCAATTCGAGTGATCGACACTCGGAAAGGAGACCATGGCGCGATTCATCATATGGTGGAGGATGTTGATGCGCTCGGGTTACTCAAAGCTAGAGACAGTGTCCATCTCGAACTCGATTGGGAGCGCCGATACGCTCACATGCGTATGCATACCGCGATGCATGTGCTGGGTTCCCTAATTCCAGTGCCAGTTACTGGCGGCCAGGTCGGTGAAACCAAAAGTCGTCTCGATTTCGACGTCGGTGCGCACAAGCTCGACAAGTTCGAACTCACAGAACAGATGAACGCGAGTATTCAGGAAGATGCGCCCCTTGAAATCTCTTGGGTGTCAGATGCATATCTCGATGAGCACCCTGAGGTGGTTCGGACCATGTCAGTCGCCCCACCTCGGGGTGTGGGTGACATTCGCATGATTCGAATTGTGGATGTCGACTATCAGCCCTGTGGAGGCACCCATATTCGGAATCTCTCGGAGATTGGTCCGGTTGTGGTGTCTAAGATAGAAAATAAAGGGAAGCAAAACCGCCGGGTCCACATTCAGTTTGCAGAGGCCTGATTCCTCAGGGACTTAATTCCTGATTGAGCTCCCGCGCCCTCGAAGCGAAGAAAGGACGACGGTACTCGGACCTGTCGTTTTGGGCAGCATCGTTCACGTATGCGACCAGGAGGTTTGCTGCCTTAAAAGATACCCGCTTCTAAGCCGAGCGCCATTGCAGTGCCGAGAGCCCTGCAGGCAGCAAGGTCTTCATCGCAAATCGGAGCTTTAATAATCAAGGCCTCTTGCACCTCTTTAAACCGATACCCTGTGCAAATGCGTCGAATGCTAGAGAGTGCCCCCGCGCCATCAAGTCCCGTACCGATCACGATGGCCATTGCGCGCCCTTGGAGTTGGTTTTCTGTGGGGTAAAACGTTCGCTCAAAGAAGTCCTTGAGCAACCCTGCTAGTAAGCCAAAGTGCTCTGGGGACACAAAGATCACGCCATCCATCCAAAAGAGATCGTTCTCGTCGGCCTCCTCGGGCGCTTTCAGTCTGATCTCAATGTCAGCTTCTCTTGCTCCCTCTACGACGGCTCGGCCAAGTGCTTGGTTGGTGCCACTGCGGCTATGGACAATGATGAGGAGGTGTTTGCGCGCCGATTGTTCACTCATGTGGTTTTACCGTCTTCGTCCGACGGCTCTAGCAGCAAAATCGCGTTAGCGGCCAAGTGTCGATAATTCGGCACTTCAAGATTAGCCGTTGCGGCTGACCCCGCGGTGACCCTTCCTGAGGGATCGAAATGACTTTGATGGCATGGGCAAGTAATCGGCGCGTCTTGGTCACGTCTAACACTGACGGCGCAACCCAAATGGGTGCACTCGGCATAAAAAACAAAGTACGTGTCACGCTCGGAGCGAATCAGGTTCTGGGCAAAATAAGGTTGCTCGGAATCTCTAGATTCCGGATCTTTGAGCGGTTCAACAGGGTTCGATAAGGCTCTTATTTGAGCAGCTGACCGTTTGAGTATCTTGACCTCTCGTCCCAGCCAAGGGACGGACAATGACTCGCCTGGATCGAGAATCGACAGATCAACCTCACGGGAACCGTCGGACTGCCAAGAAGGCACCCAGTGCCTCAGAAAAGGATAGGTTAAGAATCCCAGCCCCACGACACTGAAGCCGGTCACGATGCGCTTAAGAAGGGCTCGCCTTTGGATGCCTGCCTTCAGTTCATGGGGTCTTGTTTGCATAACTGCTAATACGGCGCTGTTCACGATTCGGGCGTCTGATATCGCTAAGGTTATCAGTCTGGTGCCTTGGTAAGAACTCCGACGAAGATGGCGACATTTGCCTTTGGAGCGGTATCATGGGCCTCCAACACGTAGTGAGCATATAGTGACCTCCCCTATTTTGGCCATTGATTTAGACGGCACGCTACTCGCGGGCGCGGAAATCCCCCAAGCGAATATCGATGCACTCCAAGAGGCAGTTGCACTGGGTTACACGATTGCCATCGCGACGGCCAGATGGCACCAGATGGCATCGGAGGTGCTTGAGCGAGCGGGAGTTCCGGGCTTCATCATAGGTTGCAATGGGGCGCATATTTATGAGCCAAGCAGCCAGCGTGACCTACTCGATCTCCGAATCGATTTGGAACTTGCCAATGCCGTGACGGATCGTGCGCGAGCCTTTGGCGGTCTGCTGACCGCCACGTTTGAGCATGACGTCATCGTGTTCTCAGATGAGCCGTCGAACAGAGTACTGCCAAGCTATATCCAATCCGTTGAGGGCTACCCGCCATTGACGGGTGTGGCGCCTCGTATGATGTCGTATCAGGCGGGCAACGCCCTGGATGCAAATGGGCCTCTGACTAGCGACATCGAATTAACCCCTGTCTCGGCGCTAAAGTCACAACTGACCATGGATGACTCTATCGGCCCCCATGGCCTCCCGGTGACCATTATTTCAGCGAAGACTGCATCCAAAGGCCTTGCTCTTGAAACGCTCTGCGAGTACTTAGGGCGTTCAACCGAGGATGTGATCGCGTTTGGAGATTCGCGCGGGGACCTTGATCTATTTGCAGCGGCGGGTACTAGCGTTGCGATGGGTCAAGCGCCTAATGATGTGAAAGCCGCGGCGGATCACGTCACAACAACCAATATTGAGGCCGGTGTTGCCGCATTCTTGCGCGGACTCTGGTAGCGTTCATGCAGCATGATTTGATGGTAGAAGCGAGCGACGGGGAAGCGATTCCCGTTTCAGTTGTACATCCCCCTACCCCGTCCCTTGGTTGGATCCATATTACCCACGGTATGGGTGAACATCGCCGGCGGTATGAATACCTTATCCATCGACTAATGGTAGCGGGGTATTGCGTGTCGATTCATGATCATCGCGGTCATGGTACGAGTGCTGCCACCTTGGGTGATTTTGGTCCTGAAGGATGGTCGCGATTAATCCAAGACCTGGAGGAGGTGTTGCTCTCTGTGCAAACGGCGATCGCTTCTGATGCGATGATGCTTATTGGTCACAGCATGGGGGCTTTGGTGAGTCAGCATTGGTTGGGGCAGCGATTAACCAGTCAGCTGCCGCTTCGCGGCGCTGTCCTGTCTGGCCATCCAGGCCAAATTCCAGCGAATCTCGCCAAATTACTCCGGTGGCTGATACGTTTGGAACGAAAGCGATTGGGTGGTGAGGCTGTTAGCCCTCTACTGCGCTATCTAGTATTTGGGCAAGCGAATCGCAGATTCCGAAAAGAACCGCCCGGTTCGGGTTATGAATGGCTCAGTAAGGATATCGCCGCGGTTCAGGATTATGCAGATGACCCCCATTGCGGTCACTTTTTAACGAATGATAGCTTTGACAGCATGGTCGTTGCCGAATTGGAATTCTGGGCCCACTCGTTGCCGCTAGCTTCAGAATCGCCATTGCCAGTCTACTTTATTGCTGGAGGGCAAGACCCCTTGCACGACTCGCTCAAACGACTACAGCCCGTTATGCAGGCATTTAATGATGGCCACTGGCAATCAAGTGTGGATGTCTACCCTACTGGCCGTCACGAAATGTTCCACGCACCGGAGCGAGATGCCGTCATCGATAAGTTGCTTGAGATTCTGAAAGGCTGGAATTAGCCCTTACCAGACGCCAACATTCTCCATGCTCGCCCAAGGCTCAGCGGGCGCGAGGGCTTCACCTTTTTGCAGTAACTCAATAGAAATATTGTCAGGTGAGCGAACGAACGCCATCCGACCATCCCTCGGCGGACGGTTGATCACGACGCCGTGTTCAGCCAGCCTTGCGCAAGTGGCGTAGATGTCATCAACAGCGTAGGCGAGATGACCGAAATTACGGTCCCCCTCTCCTAGCTCATCACCATCCCAGTTGTGCGTGAGTTCGACCTGTGCCTCATGATCGCCCGGTGCGGCTAGAAAAATGAGAGAGAATCGACCGGCCTCAACATCGTGGCGTCTGACTTGTTCAAGGCCTAGTGCATCGCAGTAAAACGCCAGCGATGCGTCTATGTCTTTTATTCGAACCATGGTGTGTAGATATTTCATTGATTGTCCTGGTTGTGGTTATTTGGTTAAGTACGGGCTGCGCGTCAATCCGCATCGAGCGGTTGATCTATGAGACCAGGTGGGCTTGGCTCAGCTGCGTAATCACTCCGATTCATTGAGTGCCCGCCAACGAACACCGGCGAGGACCAAAGCGCCGTACCATCAGCAAGTAGCGCGTGACTCCAGTAGTAGTCTCCAGGCTTCGGCTCGCTGCGGTCGACCAACGTGGCCGCCCGTCTGGTGGGTTTACGATCGAGATTCGTTTCGGCGTCCGAGCTTGGTTGAGCGGCCATCAGCATCACGGTGATGCGATCGCGATATCCTCTGACCTCATACTCGCGGGTCACGGGGCTGATTTTCAATTCCTCGAGTGGAATGCTGAAAACGGCGCCCGGAGTAGCCTGGGGCAGCCGATTCTCATCAAAAAAAAGTCCGTCTTCAAACCCCTCTGCCAAGGCGACAGTGAGCGTATCAATGATGGGTTCACCGGCGCTTGGTTCGCTCATATCCCCACCGGCGCCAAGACTGCTTGACTCATCATCAGCGTCATCCAATTCATCGGTGTCAGTTCTCTCAAGCTCTCGTGATCGAATGCGCAGCAGGCTCGGCGCACCATGAGTATTGGTCAGAAAATCGACGCGCTGGCCGTCGTCTGACAAAAGGGATTTCATTCTGACATCGGATTCCGAGTGCGCTACCTCCCTCATGGTGTACTGCCCTGCATCAAGGGTGGCATATCCGAGCCATTCTCTGCGATTGCGCGGTGCAGTGAACCCAGGCGAGACGGGCGCTGAGCTTGATTCGAACGCGATCATCAGGTCCCAAGATGTATATCGAGACGCAGCCTTGGGCATACTGCTCGAGTTAGGATCTGGCTCGCTGACGCTATTGGACCTATCGAGCCGCTCGGGGTTGTATTGACGTCTCAGGCGTTGACCATTTTTGTACCAGTCGATCCAAACAATAGGCTCAGTTGTTAGGAAGTCGACGGAAAGTTGTCGCTCGGCTTCGTGAGACACTCTACCCTGACCACCATTGACAGTGAATCGAAATGGCCATTGATGGCCCTTGGTGACAACCGATTGGCCATTCAATAACCCGACTAACCATGGCTGGGTGCGTGCCACCCATATTCCCGTTTGGGGTCCAGTAGCGAGCGCGTCACCTGTTGCGCTCACGCGATCACTCAAAATAGCGAAGACTTCACCGCGACGGGCAATGTAATCGATCATCCACGGATAAGCGCTTGCTCCCTGAAGCACCACAGCGCCGCGGTATTGCCCAATCCTTGAGTCAGAAGTGGCCTCGGGCCTTGCAATGCGCCATGCGTAATCGGGATGGTCCATGTGGAGATAAGCCGTTTCGCCTAAGGTCCCGGCTGCCTCCCATTTGCGCAACATAGAAACAGCTCGACTTTGCATTTCTGGGCTAATCGTCCCTTCCAGGCCTTCTGTTAAATCTTCAATTGTGTTCGCTGAAAGCAGATTATCTATCTGATTTTTATTAACTTTATTGTCGTCATCTGATCTAAGGTCAAGTTGCGATGCTTTGAATTGCAGGGACTCGGTTTTTTGGATCGACGCCCTGGCACCTGCCTGCTCGTTTGAAGCAAACGGATAGGTTGTATCTTGGCCGACAGCGCCTGCGGCACCAGTTGGCCATTGGATGGATTGTTCGGCTCTAGGGCTCGTTGAGTTGTCGGCTAATTTGCCAGCTAATGTTGTAGTCGCGTCCGAATCAAGATTGAGAGCCGGGTCTCGGTCCCTGACGCCAGCAGCATCGATCCCTATCTCCTTTGCCGCGCTCCCCTGCTCGGAACTAGCTAACAAACTATCGGTGGATGTGCTCTCGGTCTTTTTTACAGCGAATGGCTGTCCAGATAGTTGCACCTGTGCAAAAGGCTCTGACTCTGGACTGACCTCTGAATTTGGGCGGGTCTGTGGGGCTACCAGACCCGAACGGCCCATACTCTCTGTGTTGTCTCTGAAGACTGCGGATTCTGCTTTAACACCTGGCTCCCCCAAATCGTCTGTTGCCCTTGTAATGGCTTCATTTGCAGCGTGGAGAGCACTCACTTCTGAAAACGCATCTGTAGACGGCTCAGGAATAGCCATCATTGGCACGATTTGGCGCGTGAGTGCGGCGCCAAGCTGGTCATCGCCTTTAAACGGCTCAACTGCGCTGAAAGGAACGCTTGGCAAGACTCGCATGGCTTCCGGAGAGAAATCTGTCCAGAGCAGCTGGCGATCGGGAGTGCGCTGGACGTCAATCCAATTAGATTCCCCGCGCAGCCCCCCTCCAGGGGATCGAGCTTCAAACCGAGAGACGCTTAGCTCGTTCACGGTCTGCTCTGAAACCAACAGACCCGTGTCGGTATCGGGGCTGACTCGGCCGATCAGTTTCCCCTCAGATCTAAGGTCGAGTGAAATCGGCTGCCGATCTGCAGGATGGCCAAATTGATCTATCGCGACGATCGTCACATTGAACGGCTCTGATCGATAGGCCTTGGAGGGAGCGGATATAGCCAATCTTGTAGGTTCCCCCGGAAGGATCGTCTTAGCCTCAACGGTGATCGGGCGCCAGGCCGAATCCTCGGATTTTCGGAAAGCCAAAGACAGCGTGAGCGGAGCTAGGTCAGCCGGCGAGCGGACGACATTCTGGTAAGTCACCTCAAACGGAGACTCGATGGCCAAATCGCGAAGTAAGGTGACTATGAGCGCCCCAGAATCAGCCGATCGGGCTATTCGATAAATTGGATCTGCCTCCTCCTGCGTTTCACGGCCTACGCTAACGTTAATATAGTTAGGGAGCGTAGCATCAGCCGTTTGCAATCCATGAGCCGAAAAATCTGGAGGCGAAATTCGAAATTCGCTACCGCCTTGAAGGACGACTTCACGAACAATAAATTGGGTCGCCGAGTACCACTCCGATACAACCAAGGGCTCGCTGCTTGAGTAGAACGCCTTGATAGAGTCGGCCTCTGGGAGAGCGTTCTCTGAATCCTGCTCGGGATTAACAAAAAAGTCGGTTGACTTGAGCCCACTAGCACGTGTGGGCTGACTAGCGGGCTCCAGCTCAATGTCTTCAATCACGGGTTGATTTGCGTCTGCTCGCGCGGTCCCTTCCGCTCCAACCACACTCAGCGAGTGGGTCGTAAGGAGTGCGATGGAAGCTATGAGGGGTATTCGGCAGTTTTTACACAAATCAGTGCCCAGTCGTGTCAACAATGCATTGACAGTCTTGCAGAATGCCAGCGACGCAAGACGTCCACTGACCAAACGAGATTTAGCAAATATTAACCGCGGCGACTCTATTTCGGAGAGCTGTTGTGTTTGTAAACCCATGGAAAAAGTATAGCCCGTAATCCCGTGATCGGCGCGTATTTCAACCGCCAACACTGCGCGGCCGTGTTGATCAACCAACACACAGGGCGAATTCAGGGCACAAAAAAGCCGCTCAGAGGCGGCTTTTTTGTGCTGAGCGTTTCAGCCAAACATTTCTATTAAGCGCTGAGGCTACTGATATTGCTTCAGCTCTTCTCGCGCAATTACTCGACGATGGACTTCATCGGGTCCGTCCGCCAGGCGAAGCGTTCGCTGGCTGGTCCACATGGCAGCGAGCGGCGTGTCTTGAGAGACACCCAGCGCGCCGTGGATTTGAATCGCTCGATCAATCACCTTCAAAGCCATGTTCGGTACGGCGACTTTAATGGCTGAGATGTACTTTCGGGCCTCTTTATTACCAATGGTGTCCATCATATAAGCCGCTTTCAGGACCGCTAATCGGCACATATCCAGCTCGATTCGGCTGTCGGCGATCACGTCGTAGTTACCGCCGAGTTCGGCGAGAGGCTTACCGAATGCCGTTCTGCTGAGGGCTCGTTTGCAGAGCAGCTCGAGCGCTCGCTCAGCGACCCCGATAGACCGCATGCAGTGATGGATTCGGCCTGGTCCGAGGCGACCCTGGCTAATCTCAAAGCCGCGGCCTTCACCAAGTATGATGTTTTCTTTCGGAACGCGAACATTATCGAACTTAATGTGCATGTGACCGTGTGGTGCATCGTCCTTGCCGAACACGTACATGGGCCGTAATACCTCAACCCCTGGATGTTCAAGCGGTACAAGGATTTGTGACTGACGGAGATGCTTCGGCGCATCGGGATTGGTCACAACCATCGTAATCATGATCTTGCAGCGGGGATCGCCGGCGCCTGATATGTAGTGTTTCTCACCGTTGATGACCCACTCGTCACCGTCGAGCACGGCGCTCGTGCAAATGTTCGTGGCATCAGAGGAAGCCACATGAGGCTCGGTCATAGCGAATGCCGAGCGGATCTTACCGTCCAGCAAAGGCTCGAGCCATTCTTTTTTCTGCGCCTCGGACCCATAACGCTCGAGCACTTCCATATTGCCCGTGTCAGGGGCTGCGCAGTTGAAGATTTCAGATGCGATAGGGTTGCGCGCCATTACTTCAGCAAGGTGAGCATATTCGAGGTTGCTTACACCTGCGCCGCCCTGGCTTTCCGGCAAGAAGAAGTTCCAGAGCCCAGCGTTTTTCGCTTCAAGCTTTAGCCCGTCAAGAATCTCTAACTGGCGATCAGTGAGTTCCCAACGATCGCCGACATCGATCTCGTTGTAATATTCCTCGGTGAGAGGATCGATTTTTTCGCGTACAAATGAGTCAATCTTGTCGCGAACGGGAATTAAACGTTCGGGTATATCTAAGTCCATCATTACACTAGTCTCCAGTCAGCCTGATAGGTAGGCAACGCCCCCTTTGACCTGGATACTAACCTAGGTCGAAAGCACGATGCCAGCCTCATCGAGGACACTTATAAGGTGGCATGGGATGGATAGATAAAGGCTGGTCAGCGCGACGGCGAAGGCTAACCGCCAATAAATTTCATGACCGTTGTTTCGCCCTGAAACGTTTGTTGCTTCACGTTGAGCGCGGCGAGCAGCCTCGCTTGAAGCTGGGGAAAGACAAGGTGCTGAGGCAGCGTCAACAAGTCTCGAATGGATTCGCGTCTGGGGCTGGAAAGACACCCGTAGAGGTAGCCGTCCGACGACAATCGCAAACGAGTGCAAGCGCTGCAGAAGGGCTCGCTTTCATTGGCGATGATGCCGAAGGTGCCCTGTCCTGGAATGGCGAAACGTACCGCGGTCGAGTCAAACGGCGCGTCAGTCCGCTCGAATTCGAATGATTCTCCAATCAGGTCAAGCAAACTCTGCATCGACAGAAAATCCTGCGCAAAACCTTGGCCTTGGTTGAGATGTCCCATTCGCATCAGCTCGATGAAGCGCAGTTCGATGTCTCGCTCCAAACAAAACCTGAGAAGGGGTAGCACGTCGTCGCGATTCACGGTTCGCATCGGCACCATGTTGATCTTGAGCTTAATCCCTCGAGCTTGTGCGGCTGCTATGCCGTCCAGCACAGTCGCAAGGTCACCGCCCCTTGCTATTTGCTTGAACTTGAGCGGGTTAAGGGTATCCAAGCTGATATTTAGTCGCTTGATACCAGCTGCTTCGATGACGTCAATTTTTTCAGAGAGTTTTTGCGCGTTGGTCGTAAGGCTGACGTCCTCGAACCCGAGTTCGCCGAGCCCCATCAAGAACTCATCAAATTTTGGCGTGATGAGAGGTTCACCGCCGGTGATTCTTACCTTGTCGATGCCTGAAGCATCTTTGAGGTAGCTCACCAGCTTTAGGAGTTCTAGCGCGGTTAACTCCTGCTTCGCCGGCATGAGTCGCTTCCCGTCGGGCACGCAATAGGTGCACGCATAATTGCACGCGGCAGTTAAGCTCACACGCAAATTCTTAAAACGGCGCCCTAATTTATCGACGATCATGGCAAGTTGACTCCGGACTCAACTGGATTATGGCACGGAGCCGGGGGCGCTGGAACAGACATTCAACCGTGTGCTCATCATTTTGGTGATCTTATGCGACCATGGGCATGTGTGCTTAAAAGGATGCGCTTGGAGAGTTATTCTGGGCGTCTTCCCTGCTCTCTAAAAGGAGCGGGAGCAATCATGAATCTCGCAAATCTGAGCGGGTGAAAGGTGAGTCAACCATGATGTGGCTGAAGAACAGGCTTAGTACGTTTTTGATGCAGGCTCGGCCTCCAAGAGACGTGCCGCTCTCCGATATCCATCAGCTGTCTCAAAACCTTGAAGCCGCCGACGTTGTGCTCGTAGAAGGTTTAACCAGGGTCAGTGACGTGATTCGTTGGGTGACGCATTCTCCTTGGACGCACGCAGCACTTCATATTGGACGTTTGGATCAGATCGAAGATCCAGTGCTGAGAGCGGTTGTTGAGCGCCACTACCGGGGGCCTAATGATGTGCCTCTATTGGTTGAAAGTTATCTGAACGAGGGAACCATCGTTCAACCCATCTCGGTTTACTCGCACCATCACCTGCGAATAGCGCGGCCGCGAGGGTTGAAACCTCAAGATGCCAATGCCGTGGTTGCCTATGCGATTTCACGGGTTGGCGTACCCTACAACGTTCGCCAGATTTTTGACCTACTTCGTTTCCTAGTCCCTTGGTTTATCTTGCCTAGGCGCTGGCGTTCCTCATTGTTTGAGCTGAATCCTGGATCAAATACGCAAACCGTATGCTCCACGATGATCGCCGAGGCGTTTGGACGGGTCCAATACCCCATTCTTCCATTGGTTAAACGGATAGATCACGGCCGAAGTCACTTTTTTAGACGGAACCCTAAACTCTGCACGCCGAGCGATTTCGACTACTCTCCTTACTTCGATATAGTGAAGTACCCGTATTTCGATGCGGACGCCAACGGGAACTATGCGTTGATTGACTGGCATGATGCGACTGAGCTTAATCAAACGGAGAAGGATTTTTACGTGACGAGCGATAAAGCGCCGTAGTAGCTCAAGCGATCACCCCTTTGCTCTGCAACTTCTCCCCTAAGCCTCTGACTACCTTTTCTTCTTAAACTTCCTCTGCCACACTCCAATAAACTCTTCGCTCCCGCTACTACTGTTCCCGTCGCTAATAAACATCAGGCTGATCTTTAAAAATAGGGTTTGCTCTCGGTTTTCAATGATTGGTCAACCGATCAGGACACTCGGCTGAGTCGTGCACTCTTAGAAAATATGAGCGTTGTCACTGATGCCGCTGGACTAAAAGCGGTCGTTTAGCGATCGCTTTTATTGTGGACAAGTGCCGCGAGGTAATCGCATGGCAATACAAGCCTACAAACAAGCAGGAAAGGTGATGGGTTGATGGCAAATTTCTTGATCGAAAAAAAGAGCGCCTGGCCATTGCGGTTAACAATCTGGGCCTATCGCGCCGAAAACTGCGTTCGACATTAAGCCCGCACTAGTAACGCCAGGGTTTCGTGCGATAGAAGCCCTGCTCTTTGATCAGCGCTGTCCTCAGTGGCTAGTCTTGATAAGGTCAACGAGTTGCTGAACAAACTGATGTTTCCAAAAAACGCCGTTAGAGCCCTTGACGAGCAAGGTATCCCCCACACGCAGGCTAGAGGCTAGTGCAGGTAGGTCGATGTCTGATGCATTGGTAGCGAAGCTTGCCATTGCTGACTCTGCAAAAGGACGAAATCCTTCGCCGACCATCACGACCTGGTCAAGCCTGTTGACTAAAGAAGAGATTTCAGAGTGGGCGCTCGGAGCCTCGTCGCCTAACTCGTACATCTCACCTAAAATGGCAATTTTCCGGCCGTCCCGAATGGCTTTTAGGCGATCAATCGCTGCCTTCATGCTCGTTGGGTTGGCGTTGTAACTGTCGTCGATCAGGGTGATGCCACCCTCCTTGATGATAACCCCTCTTCCCGCCGGCATCTCTGCCGCTGCCAAATTGCAAGCTGCTGCCTCTGTAGAGAAGCCGAGCAGATGCGCCGCGATCAGTGTTACGGCAGCGGTCTCTTGGTAGGTTGTACCAGATGCGGGAGCGCTTCCCTGAAATGAGCCGTTATCGCTCGTTACCGTGAAATGGATGCCATCCTGTTCAAAGGCCAATGTATAGTCGGCGTCCGCGTTGGTCCCAAACGTGAGTACGCGGACGCCTGACTCCGCTCGAACGGCGTGTTTGAATGCAACTGGGCAAAGTAAGGTTCCCGCTTCAATGCCGCTAGCAATGGATAACTTCTCCTGGACGAGCGCATCAAAATGCTCGAAGTGTCCTATATGAACCGGCAGTACGTTTAGCACGATGGCAAGGTCAGGGTTCACGAGATTTGACAGTGGGCCTATCTCCCCTGGGTGATTGGTCCCAATTTCAAACACACCCAACTCGGTATCTCGAGGCATCCGCGCCAGAGACAGTGGAACGCCTAAGTGGTTGTTAAAACTGCCCGCCGATGCGTGAAGTTGGCACTGATCGCCGAGCGCGTGCTCAAGCCAAGCCCGCAGCGTGGTTTTCCCACTGCTTCCTGTGAGCGCCACCCTTCTTCCGCTCGATGCGCGCTTCACGGAGGCAGTCGCCAGTTCATTTAACGCGTCAAAGGTGTCAGGCACCGCGATGCCGCGGCTGGTCATCTGCGACGGTTGCGCACAGAAATATACACTTGCCCCCGCTCCCAAGGCTCCTTCAATGAAGCTGTGACCGTCCCGCTGCGCCCATGGAGCTGATAAAGGAACGAAAAGATCCCCAGCTTGAACGAGTCGTGAATCAATCTGCACGCCGGTTGCCCCAAGACTGCTTGAGCCAGATTGAGGGTTATCCTTATTGCTGAGTGATTCCAACCGAGGCCACAGACTAACCAGTTCTTCCTCGGTCCAGAGCTCGGTATTGTCGATTCGCTGATTTGGTGCTTGGTTGGGCATAGTCAAAATAAAGGTGTTCTTTTCAAGCTTTGTTGATTGCGATTGGCTTCAGTTTAACCCGAAGCCGGACTGCCGCATGCACCCTTATTTGCATATATCGCTAGAAGAAAGGCCCCGTTCGACTCATCGAAGCCAGAGGTGGTTTGGCTGGGCGCAGCAGCTGGTTGGGCACGGGAAGCTAATCTCCCTCAACCACTCAATTTAGAAAGATAGCCATAACGGTGACTCAAACATGCGACGGGCGCGCTACACTTAGTCCTGTGTCAAATCTATTCGTGTTGGCCCAGCCCCCTTTGAGCAGCATGGAACGTCCTTTGAATATTGAGCTTGTCATTTTTGATTGTGATGGCGTGCTGGTGGATACAGAGCCCGCCGCACGCGTCGTTTTGGTAACCGCGTTAGAAAGCTTGTCTGTCAGTGCAGCGGGTGAACTAGCAGACGCTTGCGTTGGCAAATCGTTAAAGGATGTCCGGGCGTTCCTCGCAACTCACGCGCCAGCCACTGACGATGATCTGTTTTGGGAAGAGATTGTCTTGCAGACTGAGTTGGCGATTAAGGAGATTTTGAAACCCGAGCCTTCTGTCCATTGTGTGATCCGCGCTTTGGGCGAGAAAGTTTGCGTTGCCTCAAGCGGCACACATCAGAAGATTCGCACGTCGCTCACCTCAGCCGGACTATTGTCCCTCTTCGACGGAAGCATATTTAGCAGTGAAGACGTGGCTAGAGGGAAGCCCTTCCCTGACCTGTTCCTGCACGCAGCAGCGTGTATGAGCGTCTCGCCTCGAGCATGCTGCGTGATCGAAGATTCCGCTCCCGGCCTTGAGGCGGCGAGGGAAGCGGGCATGCGAAGCATTCACTACGCCCCCGCAGGAAGCTCTTCCCATGAGTTGGTGGCCACATCATTCTCTCAATTGCCGGCATTGATTGAATCGCTCCGGTAATGCTTAACACAGGGCCCATTTGCGTTAACCCGATCGATCCAAGTCGTTAGCGCCTTTACCAGCATACTCGCGCGCTTCAGGCTAAGGGGCGATTTGTGACCCATCGATTAAACTAGGGCCAATGCATTAAAGAATCGAATGGCTACTGCGAGCCGGCTGCACCGATTCACCACGCGCGACCCATTCACTTTCATGAACACTATTCTTGGCGCTTCAATCAAGGCTTGAGCCGTTCCAGCTCAGTTCGTTTGAAATGGGCGCTATTCGCTGTCAAAGCGGTCCTGCAGGAATTAACAGTACTGGCATTAGTCATGATCAGTGGTCTCGCAAATAAGCGTGATGGAGGCATCTTTACTCGCTCCAAAAATCAGCAAGCGCGGGTTGGATTGCATGAGATGGCGTGAACTTCACGTCCCACCATGCGGGGGTGTGCT
>CAJXDD010000046.1:0-14427 GCA_913052075.1 uncultured Gammaproteobacteria bacterium | reverse complement strand
GGCCGTACTCGGTTTCCACTTCGCTGGCTTTTAAAATGGTCAAGCCAAACGAGGCAGCAAGATCAGAGTAATCAGATTCAAAGTCGAATTGTCGATGCTCAGTGAGTACGAAACCATCAATGGGTAGAGATTTCGCACGGATCCATTGGCAGTAATTTTCGACTTTGGCTCTGCCATCGTCAGATTTAATGGAATGAGTATGCAGATCAAGAATCACGGCTAAATGCGGTACCTAAAGTGGCAGTCCGTCCAAGTTGAGGCGCCATTATACCGATCATGATGGATTTTTGGAGATTGTTGCGGAGGCGTATTGCGAGTGAGTTTTCCAGTGTTCATTAGTCAGCTGAGCAAGACGAATCGTAGCCTTGTCCTGCTCAATGATTATTTCGCCCAACGTTCCTAACTGGAGAGCTCGGTTTCTCGGCAGAGTTGGGGACCCGGGATTGACCAAGGTCAAATCGGCATACTGATACACCATTTCAAGATGGGTATGCCCAAAAATCACGATATCGGGAAGCTCAGTGAAGAGCTGGCTCAATTTCTCTTTGATGAACGACTCGCTTTTCCGTTCAGGTGAGGGGCAATGGTGGACCATGCCGATGTTGAAGGAGCCAAAGGTTAGTGACCAGGTCGGTCTAACTCGTTCATCGATGATACCGATGTCGCCGTTACCCTCAGAAACGTAGACCTGAGCAATAGCTGACAACTCATCGACCACGTCTAGTGTGTGTAGGTCCCCTGCATGCAGGATGGAATCGCAGCCTTGAAGGTAAGCGAGTGCGGAGGGCCAGAGGGACGCAAGGGTCCCTGGCATGTGAGTGTCAGCAATGAGCCCGATACGATTACTCAGAACGAGGTGCCTCCAACTCTGTTACACCAAGGTTATACAAAGTAAATGCAAATTCATCAGCGGTTTGAGCAATGCGCTTGCTTAATGACGTCCCCTCGCCGTGCCCCGCGCCTGTTTCGATTCTGATGAGCGTTGGTGAGGGTTCTCTTTGCGCAGCCTGCAGCCCTGCCGCAAACTTAAATGAGTGCGCTGGCACCACCCTATCATCGTGATCCGCAGTGGTAACGAGTGTTGCAGGATAGCGTGTGCCTGGGCGCAAATTATGGACGGGCGAGTACCCTTTCAAATATTCGAACATCTCTGGACTATCGTCGGCTGTGCCGTAGTCGTAGGCCCATCCAGCGCCCGCGGTGAACTGGTGATAACGCAGCATGTCCATTACGCCAACGCCCGGTAGCGCAACGCGCGCGAGGTCAGGCCGCTGGGTCATCACGACTCCTACTAGAAGACCACCATTAGAGCGACCACGAATAGCGAGTTTGCTCGAGTCGGTAAAGCCCTCTCGAATGAGGTATTCGGCCGCTGCAATGAAATCATCGAAGACGTTCTGCTTTTGCCGCTGGGTGCCGGCCAAGTGCCAATCTTTTCCGTATTCACCACCACCTCTGAGATTGGGTACTGCGTAAATGCCGCCCAACGATAGCCAGAGGCCGACCGCGCTATTAAAGCTAGGAGTGAGCGAAATATCAAAGCCGCCATAGCCATACAGGATAGTCGGCGTTGGCTCAGAGGGATCCCTATCCTTTAAATGGGTGATCATCATCGGCACACGAGTGCCATCCTTTGAGGTGTAAAAAACCTGCCGTGAGACATATTCATCGGGATTGAAGGCAATGCTTGGTCTAAAGTGCAGACGTGACTCACCGGTCGCTGGGTCTAGCGCATAGATTGTCGATGGCGTCGCATAGTTGGTGAAGCGATAGTAGAGGGTCTTGTCGTCTTCCTTACCCCTTGGCAGTGAGGCCGAGCCTGGCGCGGGTAGCGGGATTTCTCTGAGGCGGTTGCCCTCTAAGTCGTATTGATAAAGCCTCGATTGCGCATCAATCATGTAATGGGCAAAAAGGTATCCAGCGCCGGTTGAAACTCTGAGCGGCGCGTCGCTTTCCGGGATCACGTCTACCCACTGGACTGACTCAGGCTGATCGAGAGTTGTTTTTACCAGTCTGCCATTCGGGGCATTCAGGTTCGTGAACAAGAAGAGGTAGTCATCTTTGGTCGTTATAAGGCGCGTGTCCGCCGACATGTCGCTCTGTACCGTCACCCAGTCGTGCGCTTCAGCTGTGGATTTCACTCTTAGATCATTGCCTGCGGTTGTTTGCGCGCCCTCGACCGCGAGGAACTGTCCATCTTCGCTGACTCGGCCTGAGACATAGCGCCGCTGCTCATCTGCGCCAGCACCGAAGATGAGGCGATCTTGCGATTGGTCATCGCCGACCTTGTGAAAAAAGAGCAGGTGTTGATCAACCCGAGCGCTGAGTGCACTTCCTTCCGGGAGCGTGTAGCTCGAGTAATAAAACCCTTGATCTCCCTGCCAGCTCAGGCCTGAAAATTTCACGTGCTGAAGTGCAGCGTTTAAGGGCGCTAGCGTCTCAGTGTCGATGACATGGACGGTTCGCCAGTCTGACCCGGCGTCAGAGGTGGCGTATGCAGCGTACTGGCCGTTTTCGGAGAAGGCGATTCCAGCTAGCGATACGGTCGCGTCGTCACTAAAGGTGTTGGGATCCAAGAAGACGACGGATTCATCATTGCCCTGGCGACGCATCAGAACGGAGTGATTTTGAGATCCTGAATTTTGATAGAAGTATTGCCAGTCGCCTTCGGTAAAGGGTGCTGACTCGGTTGGATAGTCGATCAATGCGGCGTATCGATCTTTTAATTCGTCTCGATAAGGGATGTTGGCTAGGTAACCGAAGGTGGTGTCATTTTGTCGCTCGATCCAGTCTTTGGTTTCGGTACTTAAATCGTCCTCTAACCAGCGGTACGGGTCACTAACGGTCTCGCCATGATAGAGGTCCGTATGTTCACTGATCCTGGTGTCTGGATATTCAAGCCCTTCGTCGATTGCTGGCTTGCTACAAGCGACTAGGCCGGCGATAACACACGCCGTTAGAAAGGCGGTTTGAATAGTGTTAAGGCGGGTTCTTGATTCGAGCCTCGCTTCAATTGCCGCTGCACCGCCTTGGGGAGGGAGCGCTTGTTGTCCTGGTCTTCCTTTACATTGTCTGGGGGTATTGAATCTTTGCATGATCGTTAGTTTGCTTAATGTAATGGTGGATAGTGATTCCCTAATACTTGTCTTTGTTATCGCCTCGCGATCATCAAGGAGGGTAGGCAATCATAAAAGCCTGCGCGACCTCTCGCAGTGAGCGGGCTAAATTACGCGCCTTTGCCTCATGGGTCTACTCTCCACACAGCAGGATTCTAATTCCAAATCCATGCGAGACGTTTAGTCTTACGCCCATGTGACACGGGTTAACAAGATCGCTCCTGGCGCTTTCTATGGCGATAGCTCGGCGGCAAAAGGCGAGTGCTTGGCAGTCAAACATTCCTTAGCGAATAATTCGAATTGATCGACGCAATGAGTGGTGAGATCTGGTCCTGCGATGTCGCCGGCAAAAACATGCTGAGCCATTGTCTCTTGCTCCGGAATGGGCAAGCGCTTTGAACGAGGGTCACCCCACTTCTCCAACACGCGCAGCGCCTTTTTAGCACTAATCGTTGGATCTAAATCACCAAGCATTATCCCCAAAGGCATGTTCCATGACGCGGGAGACTGAGCCTCGAACCAATCAACGACCTTTTGCATCTCGATGACCGCCAGTGTCGAGTAACTGGTTGACCAGTATTTAGCAACGGCTTCAGATTCGGCCTCCCACGTTCTCGTAGCACCCAGGATCAAGGGGATGAAAAACCGACTGCCAGGGAGCGTGAGTAGCCAAGCGAAGGATTGGTTGATGCCAAAATTCGGCGCCATATACATCATGGCAAGAGGTGACCCATATCGTTCGGCGAGCACTTTCGCAGCCCAGCATCCAAGCGGTGCGCCCGTTGATGTGCCAATGATCAAGACACGCTCACCCAGGCGATGAGCTAAATCCATACCATCGGTAACGCTCTGCAACCAATCCTCCGCGCTGGCCTCCATCGCCTGGCTCGTCAATCCATGCCCAGCGAGTCGCGCCTCGACGAGGTGTGCACCCAATCGATTGGCGAGCTGCTCAGCGACGGGTGCCGTCTCTTGCCTGCAGGCCGAGAATCCGTGGATGTGGAGAATCGAGACAGGGGTTTTGTTGTCCTGTCCTTTTGGGTTCAACCCGTTGCCGTCCTTTGAGGGGCCTGCCAGAAGAATTCTAGATTCCGCTCCAGCGACGATAGGAAGCTGATCCTCTTGCGTCTTAAGCCAGTCGACGAGATCAGAATATTGGAGTCCAATCGGCACGCGAGATTCAGGGGCACGAGCATTCAGCGTTGGGCCACCATAGCGAGCAAGCAACCAGATAAGAACCGATATGGTAATACTGCCAATGGCGAAGTAAAGCGCGGTCATGAGGTCATATCGTGGTACAGACAAGGATTGAGTGTAGCGGCAGACTTCCAAGACTTCGATACTCGGTCGACCTTTTTGTTTCGCTCATCAGCGCTTTAAAGTAATATCCGCGGATGCGTCTCCAAGCTATCAAGCTCGCCGGTTTCAAGTCATTCGTCGATCAGACAACTGTTCCGTTTTCCACCAATTTGTGTGGTGTAGTTGGCCCTAATGGCTGTGGTAAGTCGAACATTATCGATGCCGTTAGATGGGTCATGGGCGAGATCTCGGCGAAGAATCTTCGCGGCGAGTCCATGACTGATGTGATTTTTAATGGAGCAGTGAGCCGCAAGCCTGTCGGCCAAGCCAGTATTGAGTTGCTATTTGATAATTCTGCGGGGCGGTTATCTGGCGAATACGCGGGGTATACCGAAATTTCGATCAAACGCCAGGTATCCCGAGACGGTCAGTCCTCTTACTTCTTAAACAACGTGAAGTGCCGCCGTAAAGACATTACAGATATTTTCTTGGGCACAGGCCTTGGCCCAAGAAGTTACTCGATCATCGAGCAGGGCATGATCAGTCAGCTCATTGAAGCCAAGCCAGAAGAGTTAAGGGTTTACCTTGAAGAAGCGGCAGGCATTTCGAAGTACAAGGAGCGCCGCAAGGAAACAGAGCGCCGAATCTCACACACCCGAGATAACCTTGACCGCCTTCGTGATCTAAGAGAAGAGCTCGAACGCCAGATTCAACACTTAGAGCGCCAGTCAAAAGCGGCAGAGCGATATAAAGCGTTGAAGGAAGAAGAGCGAACTCTGCAAGCTCAAGTACTTGGTTTGCGCTGGCAGAAACTCAAAGCCAATGCTGAGAGCAAGAAGAAGCAAATCGATCATCTTGAGACCGAACTGCAGGCCAAGATTACGGATCAGCGCCGCTTAGAGGCGGAGATTGTGGCCAAACGGGCCGACGCTCAGCAGGTGATCGATCAGAGCAGCGACGTGCAACGTCAGTATTATGATTTGGGTACCGAAATCGCGCGCATCGAGGAAAGCATCCAGTATCAATCCGAGCGCGCTCAGGCATTGAATGAAGATATCAAGGCCGGCGAAGAGGAACTGGGTGAGACGAGAGCGCGACTTGCCACAGATCAATTGGAACTGTCGCGATTGACGTCGGAGCTGGAGGCGCTAGGCCCAAAAATTGAGGCGGTCACTGCCGCTCAAGCCGTATCCTCTGAGGCACTCGCGACTGCCGAGCAAGCACTGCGAACGGCCGAGCGTGACTGGGAATCGTTTACTCGGGCGCAAAGCGAGGCAAGGCAAGCAGGAGAAATCGCGCAATCGAAAATCTCGATGCTTGAAGATTCCATAGGCCGGCTCACCGGGCGAATCAATCAGTTGAAAACCGATCAAAGCCAGCTTGAGCAGCAGTCCGCCGAGCAAGAACTAAAACCGCTTGAGGCGATGCTTGAGACTCAGCAGGCGCAAGTGCAGCGGATTGAATCGGAACTCGCAGAAATAACCAAGCAAATGAGCGTGGTCCGAGAGGACAATGAGTCGCTGACCAAGCGGTTGGATGAGCGTCGGCGCGATGCTCAACACCTTGGCGGTCGTCTGGCATCCCTAGAAGCGCTGCAGCAAGCCGCATTAGGACAGGGTGGAGAGGAACAAGCGTTTCTCGAGAATCTTGGCCTCAGCGCGCTGCCAAGAGTCGGAGAGCGTCTCAAGGTGCAGGCGGGCTGGGAAGTTGCGGTGGAGGCAGTCCTTGGAGATACCTTGCAGGCGATTATCGCCGATGACATCCTAGCTCACGTGCCGGCCATATCGAACTTGACGGCAGGTGCAGCCGCGCTCGTAAGCGCATCCCCCAGTGGAAGCCAAGAGCAACCAAACCCTTCAGGCACAACTCTAGATTCTGTGGTGTCCGCTGATGCAGCTATTGCCGCGTGGCTCAAACCCATTCGACTAGCAGAGGACCTGAATGATGCGATCAACATCGCCGCTCAGTTGGGTGATAACGAATCCGTGATCACCCGCGACGGAATTTGGTTGGGCAGAAATTGGGTTCGGGTGAGCCAAAAAGTGGATGAGACCGCCGGGGTGGTACGTCGGCAACGGGAGCTGGAGGCGCTCGATCGAGAGGTGGCAGGTGTCAATGCTTCGGTGGTCGAACTTGAGGCCGAGCTTGAGGGTGGGCAGCACCAGCTATTGGTACTCGAACAAGAGCGGGATGAATCCCAGCGACGATTGACCGAGCAGCAGCGTAGTTTTGGAGAGACGAGGGCGCGGTTAACGGCCCGACGGATCCAGTCTGAGCAAATTGCAGCCGAGCTTGAGCGAGCCAAGAAAGAAATCAGTGCGTCGCAAATCCAATTAGATGAGGACGATTCGCGGGTCCGTGAAGCGCGGGGCGCTTTGACAGGGGCCATGGATCAAATGGCTGACTTAGAAGCGCGGCGAGTGGATCGGGAAACCCAATTGCAGGTGCTGGCAGAGCAATTAGAGGCAGCCAAGCAAGTCGCTGCAAAGGATCAGAGCGCGGGCTTCGAGGCCAGCATGCTTCAGCAGAACCTTCAGACTCAAATTAGTGGTGCAAATGCGCTCATGGCACGGTTAACCGAGAGAGAGACGCAGCTCTTTCAACGCATTGACGAACAGCGGAGGACTCGAGATGAGCTCGAGGCACCATCGCAACAGCTTCGCTCGGACCTGAATCAGAAATTAGCCGCGAGGCAAGGGATTGAGGAGCAATTAACCGCCCTTCGGCAGCGGCAGTCTGAGATTGAAGCCGGAGTCAATTCGCTAGAGCAGCAACGTTCAAGCGCAGAGTCGGGTGTTGAGGATGTCCGCGCGGGATTGGAATCTCAGCGACTGGACTACCAAGGGATCGATGTTCGGCTTGGTACCATTACTGAGCAATTAGCAGAGCAGCAGGTGGAGCCTCAGTCAGTGATCGAAGGATTGCCTGAAGGAGCAGAGGAATCCACGTGGGAGGCAAGCCTCACCACCGTTGGCAACCGCATTCAGCGGCTCGGCGCGATCAACCTTGCAGCCATTGACGAGTTCAAGGTTCAGTCAGAACGCAAGGCGTACTTGGATGCGCAGAATGAAGATCTTGAAAAGGCGCTAGATACGTTGCTTCAAGCTATTCGAAAGATCGATATCGAAACAAGAACGCGCTTTAAAGAGACCTTTGACCTTGTTAATTCGAAACTCCAGCAGCTATTCCCTAAACTGTTTGGCGGAGGGCACGCCTACCTAGAGATGACCGGTGAGGACTTGCTCGATACTGGAGTAGGATTGATGGCAAGGCCTCCTGGCAAGCGGAACGCCAGTATCCAGCTGCTGAGTGGCGGTGAGAAGGCGCTCACAGCAATCGCGCTAGTATTCTCAATCTTTAACCTGAATCCAGCTCCGTTTTGTATGTTGGATGAGGTTGATGCTCCGCTAGATGACGCCAACGTTGGCCGTTTCTGCGAGATGGTCAAAGAAATGTCCCGTACGGTTCAGTTCATTTACATCACTCACAACAAAGTAACCATGGAAATGGCTGAGCAATTGATGGGTGTCACCATGCACGAAGCCGGCGTATCTCGAATGGTAACCGTCGATGTAGACGAGGCAGTTGCACTCTCAGCAGTCTAATTTTTTCGAACGATTTCGTGCCCCTCGGAGTGACGATTTACTCCAAGAAATGATGCGACTGTCCTCAGTATGCAAGGGTAAACCTCTCTAGCTGTTACCTCTTTAAAATCGTTTAAAGCTCCTTTAAGATCAAAGAAATAGGGTCAGGTCTTGCATTTTTTGTTACCTTTCGAAGGTAATGCTAAGAAATATTTGGACAAAGTAGGGGATAGCCATCTTGGACTTGCGTGACACATTGTTACTGTTGCTGGCCTCGGCCGTGGCGCTGGTATTTGCCCATGGCGTCTGGCGCGCCTACTTCGGGCAACCCAAATTAAAGATGAAGCTTGACAGCCAGTTTCAAAATTCGCTCCCAATGGTCGAGGGTGATGAACTAGCCTTGCTGAAGGCCGAGCTGCCCAACGGTGGTGCACGAATTGTCGCGCTTGCCGGCGAGTCCGATATGGCTCAGCTAAATGATTTAACCGCTAGTGCCCCATCACAGTCAGAGGCGATCGAGGCTGCGACAAACTTGCAGCCATTGCAAGAAGCGGTGCTTACGACCGAAGACAATAAAAGATTAAGTCCTGCCGACAAACTTTTAAACAAAAACGGGGAACACGGTGCCAGTAATCATTTAAATTCACACCATTCGATAAAAGGAGCATTGGTTGGTGATACAAGGTTGGTCACCGATTCCTGGTCGCTTGACCGAGAGTCACCAGGGGGAGATGAAAGCTCAATCGCTGAGGTGAGTTCCGGTGAGGCCAGAAAAGCGTCTAAAACTCAATCGGATTTTGGAACTGCAGAGCGGTTGCCCGAGTCAGAAGAAGGCGATTCGGCTAACGAGCAACTGATCGATAGTCCACCTTCTGAAACTGTTGGCTTAACCAGCCCTACCAAAAAGATCGATCTCGCCCACTCCGATGAGTCGCCGCGGCAAACGTCAATGTTCCGGGAGGCTGCACCGATATCCTCCACTTTGACTGAACCTCTACCGGATAGCGTGTCCGGGCGAAAGTCAGCCCCAGCCGAACAAGCTAAGAAAAGCCCTGCACGAATTCGCAAGCGAGGCCCTGTGGTGGTGCATCTGCACGGGGAAATTTCTATTAAGCAAGCCGCGAACATTCTGTCCTCAGCGGGTTGGTCAGAAGATCCGACCGGACTATTTCATTTTTTTTCCCAGCAGGGCGAACGGTGTTTCACTTTGGTTAATTTGGTAGAGCCTGGAGTATTTGACCTCGATCATCCGGAGCAGCTCATTCCTGGGGTCTCTCTAATCCTAGCTTTAGATGATGTCTCTAACCCTGCCTGGGCCTATCGCGTGATGCTGCATGAGGCTGCCAAACTTGCTGAGATTAGCCAGGCGGTTATGGCTGATGGCCGGAGGCAACCCCTCACTCTCGAATCCATTGAGTTTATAGCTGAAGAACTTGAGGGCCTGAGAACAGGAAATCGCAGAGCGAGGGTGAGCGCTTGACCCAATCGGTATCGGATCGACTCCGCTCATTGCGATCCCAGCTTCACCACCACAATATGCGCTATCACGCGCTCGACGATCCAGAAATCAGCGATGCGGAGTACGACGCGCTTTTTCAGGCGCTTGTCGGTTTAGAGAAGGATCATCCGCATCTGGTGACGCCAGATTCACCTACTCAGCGAGTCGGTGCTTCGCCGATAGAGGGGTTTGAGCAAGTCAAGCATTTGCGTGCCATGCTCAGTTTGGATAATGCGTTTTCTGATGATGATGTCACCGCTTTTCACCAGAGGATCTGTGAGCGTCTAAATGCGACCTCGATTCGATATTGCGTTGAACCGAAAATCGATGGTGTGGCTATCAGCTTATTGTACGAGTCAGGAAAGCTTGCACGAGCAGCCACTAGAGGTGACGGCACAGTGGGAGAGGACGTTACTCATAACGTTAGGACAATCGAATCAGTACCACTTGTGCTTCAAGGCAGCGGATATCCCGAATTGCTTGAGGTTCGCGGCGAAATTTATCTGGCCCGCTCCGTTTTTAATTCCTTGAACGAGAGGCTTCAAGTCAAGGGAGAGAGGCCTTTCGCTAATCCTCGTAATGCTGCTGCGGGTTCGCTTAGGCAACTTGATTCGAGACTGACAGCGTCACGAAAGTTAACCATGTTTGCTTACGGCGTTGGCGAAACTGGCGGTGTTCCACTGCAATACTCATCACATTTTGAGACGCTACAAGGGCTCCGATATTGGGGGTTTCGTATCAACCCCTTGATTGAGCAAGTGGTTGATGACGTGGGATGTGCAACATTTTATAAGAAGATTTCAAAGGCAAGATCGTCGCTCGACTACGATATCGATGGGGTGGTGATAAAAGTTGACGACCTGGCGAGCCAAGCGTCGTTGGGAGTGCTGACGCGTACGCCTAGGTGGGCTACGGCTCGCAAATTTCCAGCCGAGCAAGGTGTCACAATTTTGGAGAAAGTTGAATTCCAGGTAGGCCGCACTGGCGCTGTCACACCTGTGGCTCGGCTTCTGCCTATAAGTGTCGGTGGCGTGATTATCAGCAATGCGACTCTTCATAACTTTGATGAAATTAAGCGACTCGGCGTGGCGATAGGGGATCGAGTGGTCATCGAAAGAGCAGGCGATGTGATTCCCAAAATTGTTCGGCTTGAGTTAGCAGCGGTGTCAAGCCAGCGTAAATCGATCGACATTCCACAGCATTGCCCAGAGTGCAATGCTCTATTGTCGCAAAGTCCAGCAGAAGTGGTACTCCGCTGCCCCGAGACCTTGACCTGTCCCGCGCAACTTAGAGAAGGCCTAAAACACTTTGTTTCACGAGGCGCCATGGATATTGAAGGTCTCGGCGAGAAGGTGATCGACCAGCTGATGGAGGCAGGCCTCGTTGGTCAGCCCGCCGATTTGTACCGATTGACATTTGATGAAGTGGTAGAGCTCGACCGTTTTGCAGAAAAATCAGCGCAGAATTTGATTGGCGCGATTGATCAGTCAAAGCAAACCACGTTGGCTAAATTCATTTATGCGCTAGGCATACCTGAAGTGGGTGAGGCGACGGCGCAGGCGCTAGAGAGCCACTTCGGAAGCCTTGAGCAGGTGCGAGACGCTAGCGAGCTAGCACTTGAGCAAGTTCAGGATGTTGGACCGATTGTCGCTGGTAAGATTCGCCACTTTTTCGATCACCCCAAGTCATCTAACGTAGTGGATCAACTCCTTGAGCTTGGGGTGGTGTGGGAGGATGTTCAGCCTATAGATGAAGCCGATGCCCCACTACTCGGCCAGACTTGGGTGATTACCGGCAGTTTCGAAGCATTTTCACGAGACGAATTAAAACGAACACTACAGAGCCTAGGAGCGAAAGTAACAGGGTCTGTCTCTAAGAAAACTGACATGCTTGCAGCGGGCAGTGAGGCAGGCTCAAAGCTGTCTAAGGCAACGGCACTTGGTGTGCCTGTTATCGATAGTGATGCATTATTAGATCGGCTCCAGAAGTTGGGTGCTTGGCCTGCGAGCAGTGGAGAGCGATGAGCATGAGAGCGCTTTGGGTCCTATTAGTGACGGTGCTTGTCTTGACCGCTTGTACCGCCAAACAACCAAACGATATTGACAATGTGTGCGCCATATTTGATGAGCAGCGCAAATGGTACAAAGAAAGCCAGCGTGCCGCGGACCGGTGGGGCACAACGATCCCAATTATTATGGCGTTTATCCATCAGGAGTCGAGCTTTAAAGCCAGAGCTAAACCGCCGAGAACAAAAATACTGTGGGTGCTGCCGGGGCCAAGACCTGCCTCGGCCAAGGGTTACTCCCAAGCCATTGACAGCACGTGGGACCAGTACAAACGATCCACAGGTCGATTTGCCGCGGATCGGAACGATTTCGGCGATGCTGCTGACTTTGTGGGTTGGTACATCGATCAGAGTGCGTCAAAAAGCCAGATTAAGAAAACTGATGCTTATAACTTATACCTTGCCTACCATGAGGGTCAGGGCGGTTTTCAAAAGGGCAGCTATCAGTCGAAGCCCTGGCTTATGACAGTCGCAAAAAAAGTAGCTGCACGAAGTGAGCAATACACTGGGCAGTTGAAGGGCTGTGAGCGTCGGTTCAAACGCCGATTCTTTTTCTTCTAGTCCGATAAGAGATTGGGTGGTCTGTGAGATCGAGTTCTCTAAGCCGGTTAAGGTTCGATCGATCGTTGCAGACCCCGTCACTCGGGCGGTGAGTCACCATCGAATTTCATGGAGCACCCTTCTGCTAGCTTCGTTTGGGCGACTGGCCGAATGAGTGCTCGCCTCAGTGTCCTCCCTCTCAAAGTCCCCCCTTTCAAAGTCAATGTTTGGTGCTCGGTTGTCTCATTAAAACGCGGGCAGCGTACGGCTTGCGTCGACTGAGCGCACCATTTAATGAATATGCTGGATGCTTGGGTAACCAGCGAATGGGCAAGCGTTTAAAAAGGTCCTGTTTCTGGATTGACCTCAGAATGGAATCACTCGGTGGAATCACGTTGATGAGGCTGGATTTCAAAGGCGGCGCCTGCTGACAACTCATCCAAGGATGCAAATTCTGGCCGGTTGCCGAATAGGTAGCGGGCCTCGCTGAGTAAGCGCTTCGCCTCTTCGTGTTGGCTGAGGGCATGAAGTGCCAGTACCTCGTTAAAGTAGAACGGATGTCTTGGTTGGGTCTCTTTTCGTTTTCTGATCCACTGTAAAAAGTGATTCAGCTCGGCTTCATCACGTTTGGACAACGCGGTCAGCAGACGAAGCTCCATCAGATGGAATTGAAAACGGTGGGCTTGCGCCGCCGGGTTCCAGATGTTGGTGAGCGGCGCATAGTTTTTGGGTTTGCTGGCTTCTATCTGGGTCAAATGAACAAGGGCTTGAAGCGAGCTCACCATGTAAATGGCGGTGAAAAGGGGCAGCAATACACTGAGCGCGGCCGGCAGTATGACTCGCGGAAGGCGTACCAATGACAAGCGGCTGGTTTCTCCATCGATAAATGCGAGCAGACTGATTAAGACAATCCAATGTAATGTCGAGTGGTAGAGCGGATATTCAGTCTGCGTGTGGATCAGGATGGGCGCAGGTAGCGCTAGAAGGCTAGCTATTCGGGCCATGGAGCAGCCCCGAAAAGTGCGTAAGAACCCAACGGCAAGAATAAGCAGCCCGATCAGCGCTGTGATACCACCCTCGACCGTCCAGAACAGGGTTTCATTGTGCGGGTGATTGAGTGCGTGGAGTCCGCCAATGACGTTGCCCGGGGGGGATGCCTGCTGGGCGTGCTCGTTCCTCCAGGCCGATTCAAAACGGCCATAGCCAGCCCCTAGCACCCAATGCTCTCCAATGACGTCAGCGGATTGCGCGTAAATCGTTGTTCGCGCCCCTGGATCCTCATAGATGGTAAGCGGTCGGTCGACTTGATCCACCACTTCGCGACTCAGATTCGCAGCGAGAAGTCCGAGAGCTAGCGTTACTAGAACAACAATGGTTTGCGGCCTGCCGCTGATCAGCAGGCGGGGAATGAGTAGCATGACGCCGAGCACGCCTGCCAGCTGACCGGTTCTGGATTGGATCACGACAAGCAGTAACGCAGCCGCGAATATCTGAAATATCGCGAGGGCGTCAATCAAACGGCTGTGAGAGCGGGTAGGCGAGGTGAACAGGTAGATGGCCAAGACCAATCCAGTCGCGACAAAGCTCGCCATGACGTTGACCTGCTGAAACGTTCCATAAGGTCGGTTCATGGTTTTGTTAAATCCGAGAATGTTGCCCGGCTCCAGCACAAAGTATTGGCCGAGGCCAATCCCAGACTGAATGGCGCAACAAGCAAGGATGAGCGTCAACACGGATCGCCAGCGATTTTGGCGCCACAGCTGTTGCTGAATGGCGATAAAGAACAGCAATCCCCCAAGCAGACCGAGCAGCCGTCGGCCAGCGCCATCCTCGGTGGCAGCCCAAGGGTAAAATTGGGGCAGGGCTAAGACCAGGACGCCAGCCATGAACCACAACGTGGTGGTGGAGTAGCGCAGTGATTTACGAGTTGTCCAATGCCAGAATCCGATTCCGATCCAGCTCGCGATGAACATCCAGGCCACTGGGTTTGCAGGGAGCTCAAGGCCAAAACCCCCGTGGTTAGGAAAAGTAAAATGGGCCGCGACTAAGAAATAGAGCCCCGCTAAGTGAAGCCAAAGCCGAGCGGCAGTTGTGCGACCGAGCGTTATCAAGCCATTCGCTCCGGCGCTAAATCACCTGATGAGAAAGAGAACGAACTGCTTCGTACCTGACAAGCGCTTAGCTCCAAGAGACATCCCAACACGATCAGCAGGCCTGAAGCGCGTGTAGAACAGGGGGTGTCTGGCGGTAGGTGATTGATCGTTGCTGGCAAAGGCGTGGCCATCGAGCAGTGACTTGGCAATTACTGCCCTAACCTTAGGTGAG
>CAJXDD010000045.1:0-14643 GCA_913052075.1 uncultured Gammaproteobacteria bacterium | reverse complement strand
CGGACAGTGTCACGATCGCGACCAACATGGCGGGACGAGGAACCGACATTATTCTCGGAGGGAGTTGGGAGGCTGAGATCGCGGCCAAAGGCGATGTATCAGACGCTGAGATTGCCTCCATCAAGGAAGACTGGAAACAGCGACATGATCTTGTTTTGAGGGCTGGCGGTCTCCACGTCATTGGTACTGAGCGGCATGAAAGTCGACGTATTGATAATCAGCTTCGAGGCCGTTCGGGACGCCAGGGCGACCCCGGATTCTCTCGGTTTTATCTATCGGTTGAAGACGATCTGCTGCGCATATTCGCTTCCGATCGTATGCGCGGGATGATGCAAAGTATGGGCGAGCCCGGTGTGCCAATAGAGGCCGGGATAGTGACAACTTCAATTGAGCGTGCTCAGCGGAAGGTAGAGGCACGTAACTTTGATATCCGCAAACAACTACTCGAGTATGACGATGTTGCGAATGATCAAAGGCAAATGATTTACCGGCAGCGGGATGAAATTATGTCTGCTGTCGACGTCTCCGAAACGCTCGACGTATTGTGGCGGGACGTCATAGAGGCATCCGTTCATCAATTTGTGCCTCCGATGAGTTTGGCAGAGCAATGGGATATCCCTGGGCTGACGCAGTCGCTGTCTACTGATTTTGGACTTGATTTACGGCTTCAAACTTGGCTAGACGAAGATGAATTGCTGGATGAGAGCGGCCTCATTGGGCGGATATTAGACGCAGCAAAAACCTCCTACGAAATAAAAGCAGGTGCGGTTGGCCCTGAAATCAAGCGATTCGAGAAGCGGGTTATGCTCGATATTCTCGACAACTTGTGGAAAGAGCATTTGGCTTCGATGGACTACCTGAGGCAAGGAATCCATCTTCGAGCCTACGCTCAGAAGCAGCCGAAACAAGAGTACAAGAGAGAGGCCTTCGAGTTATTTGAGGGGTTGCTCGAAAATGTGAAGTTCGAAGTCATTCGCTTTTTGAGCCGAGTGCAATTTCAAACCGAGGCTGATGTCGACGCGATGGAGGCGAGGCGTCGGCAGGAGGCAGACCGAACCCGAATGAAATTCGAGAAGTCGAATGCAATCGGTGAACTGAAGAGTGCGGACAGTGCGAAGGTCGGCCAATCGCCCTTTGTGAGGCAGGATCGGAAAGTTGGGCGCAACGAGCCTTGTCCTTGCGGGTCTGGTAAAAAATATAAAGCATGCTGTGGGAAGCTCGCCTGATGCCCGTAGGCTACATTGAATGCTCGCCCGAGCCAGTGTTAGGGATACGCTTGGCTGCGGCAGCAGGGGGGATCCGCTATTCAGGCAGAGATGACATAGCACTCATTGAGTGCTCGGTGAACACCACAGCAGCATCCATTTTTACAAAAAATCAATTTAAAGCTGCACCCGTCCTGCTGGCGCAGGCGAATCTCGAGAAAGCAAGTCCCCGTTATTTGCTTATCAATTCGGGCAATGCGAATGCGGCAACCGGCGATATGGGTTTTGCAGACGCGGTTGCCAGCACTGAAATCGTGGCGGAGCACGCCCAGGTGCGACCTGAGGAAGTCCTTCCTTTTTCAACAGGCGTCATTGGTGAGCGGCTACCAACTGAGCCGTTTGAACAAGTCATGCCTGCGCTAGTTAATCAGCTTGCTCCTGGTAATTGGCTGTCGGCGGCACGAGCGATTATGACGACCGATACCGTCCCCAAGCTCATGAGTCGAAAACTAGAAGTTGGCGGAGAGATCGTTACCATCACAGGGATGGCGAAAGGCGCTGGGATGATTCAGCCGAACATGGCGACCATGCTGTGTTTTATCGCAACCGATGCCCAGTTGAGTCGCAGTCAGATGCAGGATCTTCTTCAAGAAGCAGCAGACAGTTCGTTGAATCGAGTGACCGTGGATAGCGACACCTCAACCAATGATGCGTGTGTATTGCTTGCAACGGGTGAGTCCAGAGTAAGTATTCATCAAGGCAGTCCGGAAGAAAGTGAATTTCAAGATGTGCTCACAGATTTGATGATCAATCTCGCGCAGGCGCTTGTGCGGGATGGGGAAGGTGCAACTAAATTTGTAACGGTCAATGTTGAAGGTGCTGAAAGCCAGGTGGCAGCCCTTGAAGTCGCTAATAGCGTAGCGAATTCGCCCTTAGTGAAAACTGCAGTCTTTGCTGAGGACGCGAATTGGGGGCGTATAGTAATGGCCATCGGCAAAGTCGAATCCAAGTTGGATCCGAATTCGGTTGATTTATTTATCAATGATGTATGTTTGCTCGAAGCTGGACTAAAGCATCCTGATTATGAAGAGGCGTCAGGCGAAGCTGCGATGAGACCAGAGGACATTGAAATCCGGGTCGTCTTGAATCAGGGTGAATGTGACGAAACGGTGTGGACTTCTGATTTGTCGCATGAGTATGTCACGATTAACGCTGAATATCGGACCTAAGAGCCGTTAATCCTGGTCTAGATCGCCTGCCGTGACATCATCATGCTCAGTATCTGATGGAATACGATGCTTCTCTTCCGCCCAAGCTCCTAGATCAATCATGTGGCAGCGTTCGCTGCAAAATGGCCTGAACTTACTCGAACTGATCCAAGCGACTGCCTTGCCGCAGGTTGGGCATTTGACGATGGCGTCGGTCATCGGTGAGCGAGCTCTAAGTAGACATTATGTAGTCGGTCAACTTCATTAAACACGGTGGTCGTGTCTCCGTTGTTTTCAAGAACGTCGTCTGCGATCTTGCGGCGTTCTTCCGAGCTCGGCTGGCTTGCCATGATTTGCCGGACTAGATTCTCGGAGCTGCCATCTCTTGCCATCACTCGATGGACTCGAACTGACTCATCGGCGTCAACTACCAGCATGCGATGGATCAGCGGTGAGTTACCTAACCCTGCTGAGAGAACTAGCATGGCATAGGCGCTGGTCGCAGACCGAAGTTGGCGCACCAATGTTTCCATAATGGGTCGGTGGGTGAAGGATTCAAGCTGGCGTCTGGCCTCCACATCATCGAATACAATCGCTCGCAGCTTAGGTCGATCGAGCCGTCCCGTTGAATCTATGATCCCATTACCAAAGTGGGCAACAATTTGAGCGAGGACGGGTTCCCCGGGCTCAACAATTTGTCGTGCAGCCTCATCGGCATCAGCGATGACAATGCCCTTTGCCGCGAATGCGTCTGTAACTAGTGTTTTTCCGCTGCCAATCCCTCCTGTGACACCCACCACGAACCCCGCCACTACAATGCTCCGGCTGGAAGGTAAAACGACATAACGGTGTCGCCTGCTAGCAGAAAAATAAACCCTGCAAGTGCCAAATAGGGTCCAAAGGCGATGGCCTCCTCTCGTGGACGACCCAGTACAATGAGGGTGATACCAATGATTGCACCGATCGCAGAGGAAATGAGCACAATGCCGGGTAGCGCCATCCACCCAAACCAGGCCCCAAGAGCGGCTAGCAATTTAAAATCTCCGAACCCCATGCCTTCTTTGCCCGTGGCAAGTTTGAACCCTTGATAGACGATCCAAAGGGATAGGTATCCGGCCACTGCGCCTATGACGGCCTCTTCGAGTGAACAGAAAATGTCATTGAGATTGAGTAAAAGGCCTATCCATATGCCCGGAAGGGTTATTTGATCGGGCAATATCTGGTGATCTAAGTCGATGAAAGTAAGGACAATTAGACCGTAGCTCAGTAGGAGCGCTGCGGCAAAGGTTGCACTCCAGCCGAGTACGATAAGCAAGCCAAGGGTTACTAAACCAGTTGCAAGTTCGATGAGCGGGTATCGCCAAGAAATCTTGTCCAAGCAATCCCGGCACTGACCATTTAAAAAGAGGAAGCTAAGGATAGGAATGTTGTCATAGGCTCGGATAGTCGATTGACACGAGGGGCATGCAGACCTTGGTCCCCAAAGATTGATCCGCTTATCAGTTTCTGGTGCGTGGCCCAGAATGAGAGAGGCTTCCTTACGCCAAGTCTGCTCTAGTATTTTGGGAAGACGGAAAATAACCACGTTGAGAAAGCTTCCGACAATGGATCCAAAAGCTAAAACAAACATTCCAAAAATTGCAGTATGTTGATGGTAAAAAAGGTTTAAAAGATCAAACATGGGCAATGTCTAACTGCTAATCGCGCGGCCTATTCTGGAGAATTGGTGGATACTCGCAATCATAATTCCTCCCATGACGACGCTTAGAATCTTCGCTAGAAGTACCTCGATGACTGAGGTCATATTGTTTGCTCCGTTACAAAGCATTTGCTCGTAGTGATTCAGACATAGAGGAATCGTTGATTGGTCAGATTAGCGAAAGTTAAATCCAGCGTATCGATCCAGCTCTTACTATCATACTTAGTTAGCGTATTAGTCCTATTGCGATGGATTAAGGTTGAACATATCGATAAATACCAGTTGAAAGACCGAGCTCGGCATATGAATTTCGGGTTTAGTTATCTAGTGAATGAAGTTTCGTTAAGTTAATCGCAAAACCACTCAGTAGTGGGCTGTTGGCAAAGTATGCACTCAGTGTCATAGTACTTTAACACTGGGAGAGGCTAGTTCTGCGACTCAGAGCAATTGTTTCGAGAGGTCAGCATGACGACTAAACAAAAGGCTTTCACGCTCATCGAATTGATGATCGTGATTGCAATTATTGGAATCATGGCAGTGGTCGCGCTACCGGCTTACCGAAAGTACGTAGAAAATGCTAACTCCGTCACGGTCAACCAGCACTACGAAGAAGCTCAAGACGTTGTTGAATCGATACTAGGCAAAGGTCAGACTAACATCGAGATGGGAATCGATTCAGGCATACCTAGCGAGGCCGTCGCGTGGGTGAAGCTGTTTAATGATTCAGGAGCTATGTCGCCAACTGGTGATTCTGCATACATGTTGGGCGCCACGGGTGATGGAAACGATACCGGACAGATCGTAATCACAGCAGTATCCAGCACAGCTATAACTTTAGAAAGACCTGCGTATGGGGCCTTTGCGACTGTAGATCAAACCACGGTATCTTTTGCCGATTACAATTGAAGAGGTTGAAGGTTTTAAGTAGAGGGACTTTTTTGTGGGTGCCTCCATTTTCCTTGTAGAATTCGATCATGGATAAAAGGCTCGAATTACCCAACGAGCTCGCGTAAAGCCCTCTCGAACCCGTTTTAGGGAAGGGGGAGATAAGTGCTCGATCCAGCCTTTGACGGTCACCAGATGAGCACCCTTTCGGAGAAGTAGTTAACTATTGCGTTGATACTATTCAAATGGATGCTTATGTAAAATGGGCCTTGCCGCCGAAATAGCTCAGTTGGTAGAGCAACGCATTCGTAACGCGTAGGTCAGCGGTTCGACTCCGCTTTTCGGCACCAACTTATATAAAACCCCTTATTTACTGCTTGTACGTTAGGGGTTTTTTACTTCAGTTGCTAAATTCCTGACAGATTTACTTACAAACTTTATGACCCGGAAGACCCTACCTAGGGACACTAGATTTGGTGCTCGTGATTCAAAGTAGGTGACTGATGATCTCGCCACCCTGTGAGTTTTTTCGGGTTAAGTTCGCTTTCTAGACAGCTCGGGTCAATTCCTAAACCAAGGTCACCGTTTTGCAGAAACGTTTTGAATTTCTTTAAGCTCTTTAATCGCATCTCTTACTTTTTTGGCAACTTGGGACGCCGATGTGGGTTGGGGTGGAGGCAAAACACCGTCAACCCAAAGAGCTTGAAGCTCCTCAATTTTGGATGAAACAGCAGAAGCCTCTGCCGGTTTCAGTAGAGCACTTTGTTTCTTGGCCTCCAGTATAAAACCGTAAGAATCCTGATATTCGCTGATATCGGAGATAACATTACCTTCGACTGCGATGTCATACTCGTCTATTGCCAAGTGGAGCAGCTTCGATATATTTCTAAAAGGATCACTTGCTAACCTCGATTGCAGAGATTCCATGCTCGATATCAATGAAAGCACCTCTGCCATGCCAGGTGAATTGGCAGACTTTTCATTAACCGACGCGGCTAGGAATTCGAATTCGCTTTCTTCAAATCCATAACTTCTGAGAATATTTTTCTGTGCTTCGCTGGTTTCTCTGATGGGATGCATAAGATGTGGGGTTCCCATATCGTGCTCAGCTATCTCAAAAAGCGCCAAGCCAGCCCTTAGATGACCCATCATTATGCTTAGCTGTTCGGACAGATCTCGCTCCTCAGTGACAGATACCAGATCGAGTTCTTCGATGCAGTAACTATTGCAGGGATATTTTGTTGAGACTTTAGTTCCTAAAGGATCTGCTTTTGCGCAAAAAGTACAAAATAACAAAAGCGGTGGTAACAGAAAAAAAGATCTTTGACTTTTCATTGGTGGCCTTTGTGCTACTGAACGCCTAATAACAGCATACCAAAGTGGTTTTGGTCGGCTTGCTTAAGCGAGGTTACTAAGAAATCGCTTTACTTTGTAAAGGGTTCTGGGCATCTTAAATACGAATGATTATCATTTAGATTTAGGAGAAGTCAAGATGTATAAGAAGAGTGACGATAGAAAACGGAGTTTGATGGACACGTTGGATAAAATCTTTAAGGCTGTCTTCGCCTTGCTGTGCGCAGCAGGTGTGGTGGGTCTCTATGCGCTAAGCTGGTACCCAGTGTTGCACCCGGCCTCAGTTACTTAGTCAATGCATTGATACTGCGAGGTCGAATGTAGAGTTAGGACGAGAAGAACTCGCTGAGGCATTTGTCCGGCTCGCGCTGAGCACACGTGCTTAAGGAAAAAGGTCCTCGCCGAAATCTGGAAGGCTAGGTCCTATCCTCGAAGGGGTTGATCATCTGTCGTCAACAGCAACCTGTAGATCTGCAGTGCGGTACTAGCGACTCAAACGCGTAAGTTCAAGAATCAGCATCAAGTGGGCTGAAGCAGGCCAGGAAAAACAGCTGACTCATCAGCCAATGGCGAGGAAGTTGGGATGTGTTCAGCCATCAGGGCTTTCACCTAGCTGTGACTGCATGTAGTTCTCCAAACCGATCTTGTTTATGAGACCCAACTGCTTTTCCAGCCACCAGGCATGATCCATCTCGGTGTCCTCTAAGTTTTGCTGGAGGATATCCCGCGTGACGAAATCTGAGTGTGACTCGCAGAGCGCCATGACCTCCTTGAGTCTTGCGCCTACCGCGTACTCCACATTCAAATCGCCCTGCAGCATGTCGGGTACCGTTTCGCCAATCTGCAGCGGATCGCGGGTGACCATGTCCGGTTTACCGTCGAGGAACAGAATTCTCTCGATAATTACCTTGGCGTGCCCTTTCTCGTCGTCAAACTCGTGCGCGATACGCTCATGGAGCTTATACAGTCCCCAGTCAGCATACATCTCGCTGTGAATGAAGTACTGATCCATGGCAGTCAGTTCAAGGCAGAGCAGCCTGTTCAATCCATCAACGATTGCCTTATTCCCTTTCATAATCTCTCTTATCCCATCTGTGACTGTAGGTAGTTTTCGAGTCCTGTGCTTTCAATGAGTGATTGTTGGGTTTCAAGCCAGTCGACGTAGGACTCTTCCTGTTCGAGAATCTCAATCAGGATGTCGCGACTAACAAAGTCCCGCACGGACTCGCAATAGGCAATGGCTTCCCTCAAGCGCTCGATTTCCCAGAGTTCAAGTTCCATGTCGCAGTCGAGCATCTCTGCGGCGTGTTCGCCAATACGAAGTTTGTCGATCTGCTGCAGGTTGGGCAGACCTTCTAAAAAGAGGATTCGTTCAATCAGCTCGTCAGCCTGCTTCATGTCACGGATAGATTTTTTGTATTCCTGTTCATTGAGTGTTTCTAGGCCCCAGTTCCTGAAAATCCTTGCGTGCAAGAAATACTGGTTGATAGAGGTGAGCTCGCAAGTCAAAACCCCGTTTAACAAATTAATCACACGATTGTCGCCCTGCATTATTGGATCCTTGACCACAAATTTATGGTTCGCAGTCTAGAGGGTAGGCCAGTACAAATCAACAAAAAATGTATATAAATCAATAGGATAAGAATGCGAATCGGAGAGGTTCGCATTTGCGTTTGTTGCTTCGAGTCTTGGTGTTGACCGTGGGGAGTGCCTGGGTACTCTGGATAGCTCTGAAGCATGACCGGGGGCACCGGAAATTTATGCAGAGCCTGACTTTATTCTTGCAGATACTTCATAACGAGTTAGAAATCCGATCTACGGAGCTGAATCACTCTAAAGCTAAAATTTCCTGTTCTGTTTGCGGAGTCAGATCTCTTATGTAGCCAAACCTCGATCTGTAGTGGATGGTGGGTGTCCCCGTTGCCCGCAGCTTTTCAATAGCCTCCTGCGATACGTCTCCATATAGCTCAACTGTAAATGAGTCGAGCAATGGACTCACGTCTGCCAAATATTGCTGTAGAGGCGGGTTTTCTAGGTGAAAAATTAGCGCGTCGCTGTCTGCGTAGACTTCTGTCCATACGAAACCTAATGGATCGTTCGGATCCTGATCAAAAGTGTGTAGAAGCATACCTGGCTCAGTCGCCTTCACAGCCTCGTCGGCTACCTGCGACAAACGAATGACCTCTGCAGACTCATTTGATAACGCATGCAACCTGGCAATCAGAACAAAGGGTTTCTGGGGTGTAGCAGTCTTGCCTTCGTTGGATTGGGCTAATGCTATTGATGTGCAAGACAGGCAAATAAAGCTAAGCAGTAAATATTTCATGAACGGATACTCTTGATTCGATATAAAGATGCCGCTGTTGGAACCAGGGACGATCTGATATTTCAGACAATACCCTCGTCCGACCAGTTGCATCAACTGAAGCTCTTAGTACCGTTGGGGCTATAAAGTCCTCAACTTAGTTCTGGCGCCTCGATAGAAAGGTATTTTTGTGATTAACTTCGTGAGCACTTACCGAACTGCGCAAGGACTCGAAATGAAATTTAAGCTACCTCAACTGGCCACAGCACTGCTTGGTATCTTCATCATAACTTCCGGTTTAGCCATTGCTGATGAACTGAAACTAAAAGCTCGGCAAGCGCCCGCTGTGATGACCGTGACAAGTGTTGAACTAGACGCTTTGGGCGGCACTATTACAGCTGTCGGCGATATGGGTGAATACGGAAAGGTTTATGCGACCTATAGGATGAAGTTAGATTCTCAAAGGGGCTTGTACACAATCACAGGGGAAGGTCGAGGATTTTTAGCTGATGGTTCTTTTGCCTCAGGTCAATTCAGTGGGATTGGATATCGCGAAGGAAGCGTTTTCACGATGTACAACACCGTCAATATTACTGGATCTACGCAGAACTTCGACGTCATAACTTTCGATGCGCTAGACAACTCTCTTACCGTAGAGGCCTATATTCTCAAGTAGCCATAAGATCACTCATTGAAGATCCCCATAAAGAGGAGCAAAGAGAAATGGACTTAACAAAGCCAGATGGAATCGGCGAGCTCAATATCAGCCGCATGACAATTATTGCTAATGGATTCGAGCTGGATTTCGAGGGTCAAGTAGAGGGATACGGTGCAGTCTTCTGTTCCCACCTCTTGACTTACATCAGTGGGGATGAGAGCAGGGGGACGTTGACTGGAGAAGCTAGAACGTTTCTCAATGATGGCAAAGTTATCTGCACCCCACATTTAGGAACATTCAAGCGCGAGCAGTCTCAAATTTACTCCTACTTCACAGACGCTACGGATCATGGAGCAGTGAATTTCGTCACTTGGGACATCAATTTATTAACCAAAGCTGTGGGAGTTCGCTATTGGGAAGCGAAGTCTCCATCGTAGACTCGATTCGCCGCTCATTTGACTTTTCGGGCGTCGTAAAAAATTACCTCGTGCCCCTGTCTCTCAAGACAATTTTCAAGGCCAGCATACTCTCGGTACTCCTCAGTGGCCTTGGTAACAATAATGGTTGAGCCACCTGCAATAGTACCCACTGTTCCCGCGGCCACGGCGATAGGCGCAAAGATGCCACTCGCCGTGGCTAGTCCGTAGAGTCCAGCAGCTAACCAAACTGATCCTACTCCGACACCAATCTTTGAAGATATATCTGTTTTGGTCGCCGATGCTTCCATGCATTGATCTAGCTCAAGTTCAAAAGTTTCAAGGTCAGTATCAACCGCTCTTTTGATGTACACGGGACTGTTGGTTAGGTGTGAGTACTCTTTGGGGTTGGGCTTTACATTGACAGAGTTGGATACACAAGATGAAAGAACGAACAAGCTGCAAATTACGATTAGGCCACGCTTCATCGTTCACTCTCTATAGAATTTTTAGTGTCGAGTATTGTTGGAGGATTCTAAATTAAACTCAGAATTTAGTGTTTATTTGAATTGACTATTACCGTTATAGAAAAAGTGACGTGATCTTGCGGTTTTATAAATCAATGCAGTGTTACAGTGTTTTTTACCTTCGGCATCACTTTATAAAGGGTTTCTTTGTCTGAATGGATCAATTATTCGAAACTCTGTCTCAAACTATGCCGTCAGAATACCTCTCACTAATGTACAAGTCAGCCCAAAAATGAGTTACATATGGTGAGTGAAGGATGTAAAAGCCTGCATAGTATCCCAGGGCTAAGACATTCTGTTCGTAGACCTCTTCCAGCCCTCTTGTTGCTTCTCTCTTTGTGCGCTGCAGCTCAGGATGACTTGGATAAACGCGATAAAGTTGAGTCTTCTGGGATCTTTAACGTGACGTGGATAGACAACCAATTGTCGTCGTCCGGGCAAATCCATGCTGAGCATGCACGGCTGCTTCAATCACTGGGGGTGAAGACTGTGGTGAACCTTGCGGTCTACAACGAGGAATACAACGGATCGGAAAACCAATGGGTGGTAGAGCACGGTATGACCTATATTCACCTGCCTGTTGATTTTGATAGACCAACGTCGAGTGATCTCGAAAGGTTTTATCAGCTGATGGATGCCATCGCAGATGAAACCGTCTGGGTGCACTGTATTGCGAACTATCGAGCCAGCGCATTCACCTACCTTTATCGCATTAATGAGCGAGGTGATTCGAGAAAGGATGCGAAAGCGGTTTTGGATCAAATCTGGACGGACGAACTGCTCGATGAGTACCCCCAATGGGCAGAACTTATGACGAGGCATGAGAGCGAGTAAATAAAACGATTAGAAACACCTAGGAACAGGTTCTTTTATCGCTTTTAGAGTGAACGACCCTGGATATTAAGATCATCGCTGGATCGTATCCTCGTTTTAACCTTCAATAAACGTAGTGAGAGCACTGAGGCGATTGTTTCCAATTCAGCTGTTGTTCGGCTTCTAGCTAGGCCCAAGGGCCCTCAAGCGCTAAATTGGTGCTAAGCAGAAGCTCACCGAATCTTGGTCACCGCATCTCAATTAAGAGAGATTTGGGCCCGCCAAGACCACCCATGACCGCCGAATCAGGATTAACGAGCTTGAGAGTGTTGAACTGCTGGGCAAGCAGCTGCGCAGTTATGGCCCCCTCCAGGCGTGCCAAATGTGCGCCCAAGCAGAAGTGGATACCGAACCCTAGCCCCAAGTGTGGGTTAGGGAATCGGTCCATTTTGAAGTGCTCAGGTTCATCAAACACCTCCTCGTCACGATTGGCCGAGGCAATCAAAGGAATAATTAGCTCTCCAGCGCCGATGGATTGACCGCCAATCTCAACGGGCTCGGTCGTTCGACGAGCGGTTGCGCTAAAAGGGGAGTAAAAACGCAGTACTTCCTCAACAAAGCTGGTCGCGAGCGCTGGGGAGGCCTCAATGGCTGTAAACGTGTCGGGCATCTCGTGGAAGATCCTAGCAGACGCAGTAATCAGACCTGTTGTGGTTTCGTTACCCGCGATGAGGAGCAGCCGGCAGAAGCTCAGCAGTTCCTCGTCGGTTAAGTGGCCTTCCTCGGTTTCGACATGCACGAGCCGGCTGAGCAGGTGATCCTCGGGCGATGATCGAAGCGTCTCAATTTCATCAAGAAAATAGGCGTTCATCGCCTCGCTGGCCGCTACCGCCTCTGCGCTCGGCTCGGCAAATAGAATGTCGCCAATGTTAGAGAAGATCGCGTCCGACCAAGATTTGAATGCCGCCATGTCCCCGTCTTCTACGCCCAGCATTTCAGCAATCACCATGACTGGCAGTGGTGCGGCGAGGGCAGTTACAAGGTCAAATGGCTCGCCCACTGGCATCGCGTCAATGAGTCTCCGGCACCGTTCTGTGATTGCCTCTCGCTGAGCCTCGATGTGAGAGGGTTTAAAAGCGACGCTGACAAGCTTTCTAAGGCGTTGGTGTACGGGTGGGTCACTAAATAGCATGGACGGGGCACCATCTCGTTCCTCGGGGGGGCGAGTCGATACCTCGGACGAAAAGGTCGTGTGATCGCGCAAGATCCGCTGCACGTCTGCATGCTTTGCAATTTGCCATGGGCCTTCGTTCTCCATACGGCTAACGGGCGTATGTTGGCGTAGGTGGGCAAACCATACATAGGGATCAATCAGGGTATTGGTTTCGCTCATTGTTCGCTGTGATGGACCGGTTTAGTTTGGATGATCTCTTAAACTTGAAGGTATGAAAAGCTTTTCGCATTTAGCGAATTGGTCCGTGAGTTTCTTTTTTAGAGTGAGTATTGGCGTCCGGCAAAAGAGCAGAGTGCCTAAATGGTTAGCGATCGCGTGCCCGTTAACGCCACATGCATGGTGTATAACCATCGAGCGTCGATTGAATATCCTGGGTGTTGTATGGATCGTCGAGGTCCGAGCCCTATGCCCCAGTGCAAGCACAGGGCGAACCGCCACATGATGGGTACTAAGGTGTTCATAGAGATAGCAATATTCATGGAGGGTAGGAAGCGATGGAGAACCGTGGCGGTTAGATTTGAGGAAGATCGGGTTGCGGCGATTGTAGAATGATTACTTGTTTGGTGTGGTTGTCATCCGCAGCGATAAATCGGTGGCTTGGATGTGTTTGGTCATCGCCCCTATGGAAATGTAATCGACACCCAGTGAGGCGATACGCTTGATGTCGTCGTCACTTTCGATGCCGCCTGATACTTCAAGCTTGATGGATGATGGTGTGCTTGCCACGGCTTTTTGGAGCGACGCATCGTCAAAATTGTCTAGCATGATCCAATCAGGCTGAGCTGCGATGGCCTCGGAAAGCTCATCAAGGGATTCGACCTCGATTTCTAGTTTTAGCGAGGGATTCGCTGCCCGTGCTCGAGCGATGGCTTGTGCGATTCCGCCCGCCGCCACTATGTGGTTTTCCTTGATGAGAAAAGCATCAAACAGCCCGATACGGTGATTACTGCCTCCCCCGATTAGAACCGCATACTTTTGGGCCAATCGCATGCCTGGCAAGGTCTTCCTCGTATCTAGAATCTGCGTTTTTGCACCCTCTACGAGCGATGCATAACGATGGGCCGCGGTTGCTGTCGCCGAGAGTGTTTGCAAGAAATTGAGCGCAGAACGCTCGGCAGTCAGTATGGATGCTGCAGGGCCAGTCAATTCGAAGAGGGTTGTGTCTTGCAGAACGCTTTGTCCTTCGGTGACCCTCCATACGATGTCGATGGAGGGATCTACTTGTCGAAACACCTCGTTGACCCAGGGTGCCCCTGCGATGGTCGCGCTCTGTCGAGTAATGATGGTGGCTTGAGCTTGTTGTGCTGAATTGATGAGCGCTGCAGTGACATCACCATCGCCAAGGTCCTCGGCCAGTGCCCAAGCGACGGTCGAAGCAACATCTTTTAGATAAAAGTTATTCAACGACGATACCTCAAGGTGAGTGTGTCCTGAGCAATGGCTAATTCTAACTGAGTCAATGCGCTCATTCCCAAGAGTATTTCATCACCTCTCATTGCGGGATTAAGGCTAGCCGGAATGTTTTCTAACTGAATACCAGCGAGGTTAATGGATGATAGCTCCGTTTGGTACACAGTGATCCATCCAGCCGCGGTTTTTGCTTTGAGTGGGCGTCCACGGTTCAGCCCGAGCCTCGATGTTAAATGCGCTGGAATAACAACTTGAGTGGCCCCTGTGTCGACAAGGAATTGGACTGATACACCGTTGACTGCGCCTGGGAGAAGGTAGTGCCCTTGACGATTAGCCGCCAAGCGAACGACAGTGCTGGCGCCCTCAACGGAGGCGGTCGTGTCCTGATTGGGAAAATCTCGACTGTGTTCGATGCCACCGAACAAGAGCGTTAAAACGACGAGAAAGCTCAGCATGCCAAGTACGGTCATTGCCTTGCCCAGTCCTGAAATAGGCGTCATGCTGGGTTCTATCCTTTGTTGGGCCCACCAATGGACCAATCAGCGCTTCGCATTATCGATGATCAGCTCGAGGGAGTGGTAACGCGATCTTCGCCTCACCAGGATGAAAGGCCAGAAGGCGAGATCAGTCTCATTGTTGTCCATTGCATCAGTTTACCTGAGTCTCATTTTGGTTCGCGGTTCGTTGATGGACTGTTTATGGGGACCCTAGACCCACGTGAGCATGAAGACCTTAGTGATTTAGTCGGGTTAGCGGTGTCGGCGCATGTGGTGATAGACCGCGAAGGAGCCATGGTCCAATACGTCCCCTTTGATCGACGCGCTTGGCATGCCGGTGTGTCAGTATACGACGGTAGAGAGCGGTGCAATGACTTTAGTGTCGGCATTGAACTCATTGGCACCGACAAGTCAGCGTTTACTGAAGCCCAAT
>CAJXDD010000044.1:0-14713 GCA_913052075.1 uncultured Gammaproteobacteria bacterium | reverse complement strand
GGCGGTTACGGCTACATGCAGGAGTACCCCCTTGAGCGCCACATCCGGGATACCCGGGTACACCAGATTTTAGAGGGCACCAATGAAATCATGCGCGTCATCACTGCACGTCGATTGCTAGCGCTTGCCGACATTGAAGCCATTCAATAGCAGCATCAATTAAGGAACTCTTCATGACTGACAAAATCAAGCTTGAGCGCCGAGGACACACCGCGCTGATTACCATCGATAACCCTGCCGCTAACACCTGGGACCAAGACAACCTTGGCGCCCTAGCAAGTATGATTGGAACACTGAACGATGATCTGGATTGCTACGCACTAGTGATCACCGGGCAAGGAGAGAAGTTTTTCTCAGCAGGTGCAGACCTCAACCTTTTTGCCGACGGCGACCCTGCTAAAGCCCAAGCTATGGCCGAGGCCTTTCATGAAGCATTTACTGCGCTAACTCATTTTAGAGGCGTATCCATTGCGGCCATTAACGGCTACGCAATGGGTGGCGGCCTCGAGTGCGCGCTGTGCTGCGATATCCGGATTGCTGAGACACAGGCGCAGATGGCGCTGCCGGAAGCGACCGTAGGACTACTGCCTTGCGGCTTGGGTACCCAACATCTCCCATGGATCGTTGGGGAGGGCTGGGCCAAACGAATGATTTTATGTGGTGAACGTATCGGCGCCGAGCAGGCCCAATCCATCGGGCTAGTCGAGGAAGTTGTCGCGCAAGGCGAGAGCCTCAACCGCGCGCTTATGCTCGCTGAGCAAAGCGAGAAGCAAAGCCCGTCGAGCGTCTCCGCGTGCAAGAACCTAATTATGGCTGCTAGAACCCAATCCATGCCCGAAGCACTCGCTGACGAAAAGACGGCCTTCGTCGATCTCTTCTCTACTGCGGATCAAAAAGAAGGCGTGAACGCTTTTCTCGAGAAGCGGGCGCCCTCATGGAAAAACGCTTGATGGACGCGCCCGTTCTTTTTGAGCGCCTACCAACCACGAACGGCAGGTACCTTGGTCATGTCAGACTAAATGCACTAACCACCCTAAATAGCCTCAGTCTTGAGATGATCGATCTCATTCAGGCAAAAATCGATGAGTGGCGCGATGACAATGACATCGTAGCGTTGTTTTTTGATGCCGAAGGAGACAAAGCATTTTCGGCGGGCGGTGACATTCAGGCGCTCTACCACGACATGAGCGCGAATCCTGGCGGGCCTTGCACATATTGCGACGCATTTTTTGAGCGCGAGTATCGCCTCGATTACCAGCTGCGGCAGTACCCGAAACCGACCATCGCCTGGGGCCATGGCATCGTCATGGGTGGCGGACTCGGCATCTTATCTGCGTGCACCTACCGAATCGGCACTGAAACTACACGCATTGCCATGCCTGAAATCACCATCGGGCTGTTCCCCGACGCTGGTGGAACCTATACCTTCTCAAGAATGGATCCCGCGTTTTCGCACTTTATCGCTCTCACCGCAGCGAATATTAATGCTCGTGACGGACTCCTGACTGGCATGTTGAGCCACTTGGTACAGCAAGAACAAAAGGAAGCCGTGCTTCACGCCCTACTAAATTCTGATTTAGACCAGGCCAATGTCTCAACCAATCTTGAGGAGATTTTACTGCACCACAACGGCGAGGCAGAGGACGGTTTTGCGCCCGCCAACCTTACAGTGCACGAGAAGGCGATTCGGGCGGCGTTTGAGCCAGCACTGATCGCTAATGATCCCATCAAAGCGCTGGCTCAAAACATGGCAGATTGGCCTGAGGACAAATGGCTTCAACGGGCACGGGCCAATTTCCTTGGGGGATCGCCTGTCACCGCTCAAGTCATTCTTGAACAATTTGAGCGGGCCAAAACGCAATCGATGGCCGAGATGTTTCGTATGGAGCTCGATATCGCCACGGCTTGTTCCGTCCACGGCGAATTCACCGAGGGTGTTCGAGCACTGCTCATTGATAAAGACGGTTCGCCTGCCTGGCAATACCCGCTAGGCGAAGTGCCGAAGTCTCATGTTGAGCGTCACTTTGAGACTGTCTCAACACCGCACCCTTTGCAGGATTTAGCATGATCCTGAATATCGCGCTAACGGCTCAAAGACAGTAACGCATATCCCTGAACCTCGAGTTCTGAATCGAACGAATGCATCCTAAGGAAGTCTAGTATGAAAAAAATCGGATTTATTGGGCTTGGCAACATGGGGGGGCCGATGGCGGTCAACCTCGTGAAGGCTGGCTATTTAGTAACAGCGTTTGATTTGGTTGAATCTGCTCTGGAACAGTTTGTTGAGCAAGGTGGGCAACGCGCATCATCAGCTGCGGATGCGGTCAGCGATGCTGACGCCGTCGTCTCGATGCTGCCCGCCTCTAAGCATGTCGAAGCCCTCTACCTTGGCGATGAGGGACTTCTGAGCGCCATTCAACCCGGAACGCTTGTCATCGACTCATCCACTATTGCGCCGGAATCTGCGAAAAAAGTAGCTGCTGCGGCTGAGAGCGCCGGCGTCCCGATGATCGATGCACCCGTCTCAGGCGGAGTCGGCGGAGCTATTGCTGGCACCCTGACTTTCATCGTGGGCGGCGAGGAAGCAGCGCTGACATCAGCGAAACCGCTGCTCGAGGTCATGGGGAAGAACATTTTTCATGCAGGCGCTGCCGGGGCAGGCCAAGTCGCGAAAATTTGCAACAACATGCTGCTCTCTGTGCTCATGACGGGCACCGCCGAAGCGCTTCAGCTCGGGGTGAACAACGGCCTAGACCCGGCCGTATTATCTGAGGTGATGCGAAAGAGTTCTGGTGGCAATTGGGCCCTTGAAGTCTACAACCCCTACCCCGGCGTCATGGAGAACGTGCCTTCCTCCAATGACTACCAGGGCGGTTTCCTTGTTGATCTTATGGTGAAAGATTTAGGGCTTGCGATGGAGTCGGCACTAGCCACCCAAAGTTCAACACCGATGGGGTCACTGACTCGAAGTCTTTACCTCGCCCACTCGAAGAAAGGTCATGGCGGCATCGATTTTTCGAGTATTCAGACCTACTTCCAATCATCGGACAAAAGCTGATCGCCCAAATTACCTTGGAGCAACTTTATGAGTGAAAAACAACTGACCCAATCGCAACAAGAGTTTCGCGAGTATTGCGCACGCTGGCTTGAGGAAAACAAACCCGAGCCCCATCCAATCCCCCTGCCCCAAGCTGCTTACGAGGTCACTGACCCTTCGCATCTGACTTACTTGCAGGATTGGCAAGCCAAATGCTGGGAAGCAGGGCTCATTGCTAGTGACTTACCGAAACGGTACGGCGGCCACGATATGACCGATTGCCAAGCCATTGCGAGCGCAGAGGTTCGCAAGGCTGGTGTACCTTACTTTATTAACTGGATTGGACTCGGAATGGCAGTGCCAACCCTCTTGGAGTGCGGGAACGAAGCACAGAGGGAGCGCTTCCTTCCTCCGATCTTTTCCGGTGAAGACATATGGTGCCAGGGTTTCAGTGAACCCGGCGCTGGGTCCGATTTAGCATCGCTGCAAACGAGCGCAGTGAAAGAGGGTGATCACTGGGTCATCAATGGCAGCAAAGTATGGACGAGCCTTGGTCACTTCGCTAAGTACATGCTCCTCCTTGCTCGCAACGACAAGGCGGATAAGTACGGCGGCATTACTTACTTCTTGGCGGATATGGATCAACCCGGAGTTTCGGTAAAACCGATACACAAGATGACCGGTGAGTCCGGTTTCAATGAGGTGTTTTTAGACAACGCCATTGTCGAGGACCACTTGCGGGTAGGTAATGTTGGTGATGGTTGGAAAGTTGCCATGGCAACCCTGACCAGCGAGCGAGGCGCTGGCGTTGGCGTCGGCGCTGTGGCCAGTGAATCACCGACGCTAGTGATGGCTCAGGTCATTGAACTCGCTAAAACAACGCGAAGAAATGGACGGTCCGTTTGGGATGACCCCGTTTGGCGAGACCGTTTAGTCAAAATGTATGAGCGCACCGAGGCGGCAGTTCAAAACAGCCGCAGAGCACGACTCAAGGCATTAAATGGTGGCGCCATGCGCATACCACTGCAAGGCAAGGTCGTGGGCAGTGAGATCAGTCAAGAACTCCATCACATTGCGCTGGGCATCTTGGGTCTCAAATCGAGTCTTTACGTCCGTGATGCACATGCTGCCGATGACGGCAAATGGCCACTCGGTTACATGAACAGCTATACGGGGACGATCTCAGGCGGCTCAAGTGAGATTCAGCGCAACATTTTAGGCGAGCGCGTATTGGGGCTACCCAAAACCAAGTAAGGCGTATCGGGGGGATCATGTCACAACCAAAAGATTTCGGATTCGATGAAGATGTCCAGATGCTCAAAGAGAGCCTTGGTCGTTTCCTAGAAGAACAGCAGACGATTGAAGCCTTAAGGCCAAGCATCAATGGTACTGAGGATCCAATTCACGGCGCAGACCGACCCGCTTTTTACGACGAGAAAGCCTGGCAGCAATGCTTAGAACTCGGCATGCACGCCGTGTCTATCCCAGAGGAGCAAGGCGGAATCGGCATGGGCCTCGTTGCAGCGGTGGCCATATCAGAAGAGATTGGTCGTCATGCATGGGCAAGCCCTCTATCCAATACGCTGCAGTCCACATTCGTGCTCATCCACTGCGATTCAGATCCTGCCAAGGCACTACTTGCCCAAATGGCAGAGGGCCATCGAGTTGGACTCGCCATAAATGGCGAAGAAGGGTCTCTCGCGCCAGACGGAACAGATGTCATTGCCTCAGAGGACGGACGCTTAACTGGGACCAGTTGGTATGTCCAAGATGCAATGAAGGCAGAGACCCTCATCGTATCAGCGCGCTCTGAATCAGGAACCGATCTTTACGCGGTTGCCCTCTCGCAGCCAGAAGTCGCAATCCATAGGGACCGAATCGTCGATCTCACTCGGGACCAAGCTCATGTTGAGCTGACTTCAGCCACTGCTGTCCGGTTAACTGAGAATGGCAGTGGCGCATCTTGCCTTCTCGCCTCCGCGCCTGCGCTGGCAACGCTTGTAGCGGCCGATATGGCTGGAGCAGGCGAGTGGCAACTCCAAACCACCGCTGAGTATGCGAAAGTCAGACAGCAATTTGATCGGCCCATCGGGTTCTTCCAGGCCGTCAAACATCCCATCGTCGATATGATGATCTATGTGGATGAGGCGCGGAGTCTCGTTTATAACGCGGCGGCAGCCTACGATTTTGATCGAGACGATGCACCTAGGTGCGCCCATCTCGCAAAAAGTAGCGCCTCAGACATGGGCGCGTTTAGCGCGCAGAACTCGACTCAGCTCCATGGCGGCATTGGTTTCACCTGGGAAGCTGATGTTCAGATTTATCACAAGCGCCAAATGCACAGTCAGTTTCTCTTCGGAGATGGCACTTGGCACCGCAAGCAACTCGCAGCGTTACTTTAATCACAGTCAATAAAAAGGAGCCGATATGAGCAACGTTCTCCAAGATAAAATATGTGTCGTCACAGGCGCGACCCGCGGCATCGGCCGGGGCTGCGCTGTGGCCCTCGCCGAGAAAGGGGCTACCGTATTTGTAACGGGCAGAAGCGATGGTGATGGCGAGCTCACCATTCAGGGAACTGTCGCCGCTATCGAAGCCGCTGGTGGAAAGGGGTTCGGCTTTAAAGTCGACCATGGGGTTGATAGTGAGATAGAAGCCTTCTTTGCCAAAGTTGCCGAGCAAGCCGGCAAAATCGATATTCTGGTGAATAATGTCTATAAGATCCCCTCACCTCCCGCCTGGGGTGGCGGCTTTTGGGATCATCCCGTATCTATTTGGGACGACCAGGTCGGAATCGGGCTACGCGCACACTACGTCGCGAGTTGGCATGCGGCGCCGCTTTTGTTCGCTGCGGGTGAAGGTGGACTGATCGTCAACGTGTCCTCACCTGGCGGCCAGTCCTACCATTTCTCTAGCTCCTACGGTGCTGGGAAGGCCGGACTCGACCGCCTAACAGCGGATATGGGCATCGAATTAAAGGACAAAGGTATCGCAACTATTTCTCTCTATCCGGGTTCGGTCGCGACGGAGTTCATTGTTGCTAATTCCGAACGAACGGGTGGAGACCTTAGCCACGCTCAAACGCCGCTCGGTGTGGGCAGAACAGTCGCTGCACTAGCGCTGGCAGAGGACCTGATGGATCGAACCGGCACGATCCAATGGGTCGAAGACATAAGCCGAGAGTTTGATATTCGGGATGAAGAGGGTCGCCTCGCACCGCCTTACCAGCGGCGATAAGTCCGGAGCGTCAGAACGCCTCACTCGATAGGCGTTGAATTAAAGCTCGCAAATAAGGATCCAACGCTCGCTCACCAATGAGCGGGCGGCTCCAACCTTAGGCCTGGTCAGGCCACTACAAAACACACCAGAGCACACAGAAAATACATTGCACCGAGTGCTGCAATGCTTGAGACTGATCAGAACATAAATAATCAGTCAAAAAGGGGTGAGTCATGGCGGCTTATTTTATCGCTCAATACCAAGTCAACGATGCGGCGCTCTACGCGGAATATGGCGCTGGCGCGGGTCCAACCGTTGCTCAATATGGTGGGGAAGTCCTGGTTTTCGATGTGGCCGCTGAGACAATGGAAGGGGTTTCGCCGGGACCACAAACGGTTGTGATCAAATTCGAATCTACCGAAGCAGCAAAGGCCTGGTACGAATCGGCAGAATACCAAGCTGTGGTTGGTAAGCGTCTATCCGCCACCGAAGGTTTCTCGGTATTGTCACAGAGCATGAACGCGGGCTAGAACCCCTGAGTTAAGATTGCGAGTCCTGCCAGCGTAGGCGCTGACGGGACTCCTTTTAAATCTTCCGCAGCGACTCGTTGAAATCTCAGTACCTGTGTCAGGAACCCGCGCTTACAAGTGAATTGGGCGCCCAAACGCATGCAGTACACTCTCATGCATCGCCTCCGACAACGTTGGATGAGGAAAAACGGTTTCCATCAATTCTTGCTCCGTTGTCTCCAGCGTAATAGCGATAGCGAATCCTTGGATCAGTTCGGTTACACCCTCCCCGATCATATGCGCACCGAGCAGCGCACCGGTGTCCGCATCGAAAATGGTTTTAATCAACCCCTCACCCGCATGGCTCGCAACAGCCTTACCGTTGGCATAAAAAGGGAATCGACCAACGCGAATATTCCGCTCGCCCGCATCCTGCTCTCTTAGCCCAATACTCGCCACTTGCGGCGAACTGTAGGTGCATCCTGGAATGCGCTCAGAATGGAGTGGTGCAGGACTTTTTCCAGCAATCACCTCCGCGACGACAATCGCCTCATGGGTTGCCTTGTGCGCGAGACAAGGCACGCCTGCCACATCACCAATGGCATAAATCCCAGGGACGCTTGTTTGCTGATGGCCGTCGACCTCCAAAAAGCCTCGCTCAAGCACGAGCCCGACTCGATCAAGGCCTAATCCCTCGATGTTCGCCGTAACCCCTACCGACATGATGCACGCGTCAAACCGTTTGGTTTGCCCGGCAAACTCGGCTTGCAACTGCTTTTTGCCGGACAACGCGTCCAAAGGCGTATTGGTGTGAATCTCTATCCCCTCCTCTGAAAGCGCGGCCTTCGCTAGGGATGAGATTTCTTCATCCTCTGCCGGAAGCACATTTGCCGCGGCTTCAATCAATGTCACCTTGGTGCCAAGGGCACTGTACAGGCTTGCGAACTCAACGCCTATGGCACCTGCCCCGACAATCAACAGGCGCTTTGGCAGAAACTGCGGCGTCATCGCCTCCCTAGCGGACCAGACACGATCGCTCTCGCAGTCGATATGCGGCAATTTTCGGGGCGTGGCACCCGTCGCAATGACAATTGCGTCTGCAAGTAATTCGCCCGATTCAGACAAACCGACTTGTCCCACACCGAGAATCTCAGCGGTCTCGTTAAAAACAGTAATCTTGTGCTTGCGCATTAGACCAGCGATTCCGTTAGACAACTGGTTTGCCGCATCGCGCGATTGCTTAACCATCTGGGCGAGATCAATATCAACACCCTTGATCAAGACGCCCAGCGCCTTGGCATCGCGCGTCTGTCTTAAGACGTCTGCCGCGTGGAGCAGCGACTTAGTGGGAATACATCCCCAATTTAGACAGGTTCCGCCGAGCGCCTCTTTTTCCACCAGCGCAACCGATAGCCCCTCCTGCGCAGCACGGATCGCAGCCGCATACCCACCTGGGCCGCCCCCGATGATCACACAATCAAATTCTTTCATACGAGCAACCTATAAGGTTCAGACAACAACTCCACCACCGTGGCAAGAAATTCCGCCGCCGGCGCGCCATCAAGCACCCGATGATCCCATGTGAGCGAGAGGTTCATCTGCTTCGTCTTAACCGGAGTGTCACCATCCCAAGCCAGGCCATCATAGATCTGGTTCACCCCTAAAATTCCCGACTGAGGCCGATTGATAATGGGGGTAAATGAGTTCACACCGAACATGCCTAGGGCCGATACCGTGAACGTTCCACCCGCGAAATCATCCAGCCCTAAGGTGCCTTCTCGCGCGGCATTAGCCAGCCTGGCGCTTTCAATCGCGATCTCTTGGAGGGCGAGCTGATCGGCATTCCGAATCACGGGAACGAGCAGCCCCTCGGGTACTGCGACGGCAAGCCCCACATTCACTTCTTGCATGAGTTCGATAGCGTCAGTCTGAAACTGACTGTTCATTTGTGGATGTTCGCGGAGCGCTTTAGCGACTGCCCGAATGACCAGGTCTGTGAAGGTGGGTTTCGCAATGCCTTCCCATTCTTTGACCAATTGCGTCCGCAACTTCACCGCGTCATCCATCGTTGCGGCCATATCCATGCTCAATTGCGCGGTCTCTTTGAGACTCTCATGCATGCGCTGCGCAATGGTCCGGCGCATACCTTTTAGAGGAATACTGTGACCCGGCAGGTATCGCTGGGCACCGGAAACACTGCTAGCAGTTGTGCCGCTGACATTACTCTCCGATTGTGAGGACGCGGCCTCGACATCTGCCTGAATTATGCGCCCTCCCGGACCACTACCTCTAACCGTGGCGAGATTCACTCCGCGCTCTGCAGCGATCCTTCTGGCGAGCGGTGATGCATGAATGTTCTCGGCCTGCTTCATAGGCACCACCGAGGCACTGCTAGCTGGTTGACCGCGAGCCGCTTCAACATCGCGCTCAATAATTCTTCCACCCGGACCCGATCCAGCTAGCCTTGTGATATCGACCCCGACCTCAGATGCTAAACGTCGAGCAGCCGGCGATGACTTCAGCCTTCCATCACCAGAGGGCTCTGCAGAATTGATCGCCGCTATTGGGGTTTGAGATTGAACCGGAGCTGCTGCAACTGGCTCAGCCTCTACCGGAGTGCTCTCTGAAGTCGATTCGGCCGACCCGCCCCCTAGCGGGCCCTCTGGAACGGATTCACCATCAAGGTAGATATAACCAACCACGTCGCCCGGAGCGAGCATCACGCCAGGCTCAACCAGATGTTTAACGATACCGTCCGCTTCAGCATCCACATCAAGGTTCACTTTTTCGGTTTCTAATGCGTAAACCAGCTCGCCCTTTTTGACGGCACTACCATCAGGGATATACCACTCAGAGACCATCCCTTCTGTCATCGACATGCCTACTTTGACTAGATAGATTTCCTTTGGCATTTCACCTCCTCAATTATTTGAGAAACCACTTATTCCTAGCGGCCGCCGCTAAGACCCCACCGATATCTACAACCCCTGGACCCTCTCGCGACACGCGCATCGATAGCCGCGCTCCTTCGGTTAACACGTGCTCTCGCTCACCATCAAGCGCGAGGGCACAAGGGCCTTCGAACGTAATAGTCCGATCAAGTCCGACCCGCCGACACCTCGCGATGGGAATATTGCTCATTTTCCCTGGAATCATGGGCGCGGTCAGCGTCTTACCGCCCTCACCAAACTCGACCAATAAACCTGCATCCTCGCTATCGCTGACCGGCGCTAGCAGTCCGCCTAGGCTCGTCATACCTACCCCTGCGGGGTCAGCCCGGCAGAGCAGCGCTGCCCTTAAAGAAGAAGGATCAAGCAGAGCCCTCGCGCCAATGAACTGATCGCTCGTCATTACGGCATCGATCAGCGCAATGTCAGTCTCGGAACCCAAATCCAGTTCGATCACCTTGCGCCGCTGAATAAACCGACTCATCGAACGCTTACCCTGACTCATCAACCCGAGCGCCATACCGGCAATGGTCGCCTCTTCGAGGACAGGAAAAACGTTGTTTGTCCCCGTGGACAAAGGAATCAAATTCGCGTCGCGCCATCCCTTCACAAAGGCTCGATTGGTGCCGTCTCCTCCCAGCGTCATCACGACATTGCAGTCGGTTCGCGAAAACGCCTCAGCTGCAGCCAGCGTATCAAGCGCGCTTGACGTCTTCGGTGTGGGAATACGTTCCACTTTGATTGATCGAGGCAACGCTGATTCGGCAATCGCGGTATGTGCGATACCGTGCGCGTCGTCCATGTAATAAAGATGCAACAACCCACCGCTAACTGCCCCTGCGAGGGCCCGTTTTACGATGGCTAGCTTCTCTCGGTTATCAAAGACAGAAGCTTTTCCTGTCAGCCGCCGTATGTCCTTACCGGAGGCCGGATTAACAACAAGGCCTGCCGGCATCGATGATTACATCCCCAATAATTTTTTTACTTCGCCGACGATCTTCTCTGCGTTGGGAACATACACCTTTTCCAGCGCGGGACTGAAAGGGACCGGGGAGAACGGTGCCCCAACTCGGCCAATGGGTGCATCAAGGTAATCGAACGCTTCCTCTTGCAGTTGGGCTACGATCTCGCCACCAAATCCACCAAACCGCACCGCTTCATGCACCACCAGTGCCCGGTGCGTTTTCTTCAACGAAGCGACCGCCGTCTCCGTATCAAAAGGCTGAACACTACGGATATCGATCACCTCTACCGATAACCCATCGGCCTCCAGCGTCTTTGCGGCGGCGAGCGCTTCGACCACCATGCGCCCCATCGCCAAGATAGTGAAGTCTGTGCCCTGCCGAACCACTTCGGCTTTGCCAATGGGGACCTCATACATTTCCTCTGGCACATCGGTCGTCATCGCCAGACTGGCTTTGTTCAAGACAACAAATACGGGATTGTCATCTCGAGCCGCGGAGATGATTAAGCCCTTTGCATCATAGGCATTCGAGGGCATGACAACCTTCACGCCGGGCAAGTGCGCCAGAATCGCCTCCCAACTTTGGGAGTGCTGCGCCGCGAGGTTCATGCCTGCACCGGCCATGGTCAAAACGGTGATAGGTAAGGTTGCACCACCGCCAAACATAAATCGCATCTTGGCCATTTGGTTAGCGACTTCGTCCATACACTCGCCCAAAAAGTCCATGAACATAATGTCCAGAATAGGACGGCATCCAGTCGCAGCCGCACCAACTCCTAAGCCAATGATGCCCTTTTCACTGATGGGCGTATCTATGATTCGGTGCTCACCGAACTGATCAATCAGGCCTCGATAGTAGCCATAGACGCTTCCCGCCTCACCGACATCCTCGCCCGCTACGAACGCGTTGTCCTGCTCTTCTAGTATTTGCCGGACACCCTCGGTAATCGCAAGCACGTAGGGAATCGCTCGACCCTCTGTTTTCACTGCTTCGCTCATGCCGTTGCTCCCTGGTTGTAAACGTCCGTTAGTAAATCCTCTGGTGCAGGATAAGGTGATGATTCCGCGAACGAAATCGCCTGCTCGATGTCCGCATTGACTTCGTCATATACCTGTTCAATCTTCTTCTGAGTCATGACTTTCTGTTTCAGAAGCACTTTCTCAAAGGATTGAATCGCGTCTTTGGCTTTCCACTCCTCAAGTTCCTCGTCAGTTCGATAGGTCAGCCCCATTCCGCGCACCCCGACGTGGTCATAAAATCTGTACGTTTTACATTCTAGTAATGTTGGACCTTCTCCTTTGCGAGCGCGGTCAATCGCTTCACCAGCCGCTTCGTAAACGGCGACTACGTCCATTCCATCGACCACCACACCGGGCATGCCGTAACCCGCCGCGCGGTCGGCAACGTCGACAATCGCCTGATGATTCGCTTGAGACGTGTACTCTCCGTACCCGTTGTTCTCGCAAACAAACAAGCACGGGAGTTTGTAAAGTGCGGCCATATTGGCGGCTTCGTGAAAGCTGCCTTCGTTGCTCGCCCCATCTCCGAAAAACGCGACTGATATTTGCTTTGTTCTCCGAAACCGATTGGAGAAGGCCGCGCCCATAGCGATGGGTGGACCGCCTCCAACAATGCCATTCGCGCCAAGCATTCCAAGGGCCATATTTGAAATATGCATACTGCCTCCCTTCCCTTTACAGTAACCCGTCGCCTTACCAAACAACTCGGCGAACATTTTGGAAAAATCGCCGCCTTTCGCTATCAAGTGCCCATGTCCTCGGTGAGTACTGGTGATGTAATCATCATCCGCTAGGTGCTGCATGACGCCGGAAGCCACCGCTTCCTGTCCAACATAAAGATGAAGGGCGCCTGGAATTTTTCCATCCTCCATCAAACGGCCAGCTTCCTCCTCAAAACGGCGGATTCTAACCATCTTCAAATGCATTGCTTGCAGCATTTTGTTCGTAAGTTTCTTAGCCATACCTTTTGCCTCGATTCCTTGGCGCTTGTTCTAACAATTTACTAATGAGTCTCTTTACTGATCAATCTCTTCACTGATGAACCTTGTCGTCACAGCGTCTCGCGACATAGTTTTGTGACGCTTTCTCATCTACCCTACCCTTCGCTGGCCAGCGGCCCCCTAGTTCTCAAGATCTGCTCATGCGCTATAAGCAATATGCGGTTCAATTAGAACGACGCCGTTTTCCCTAACATCACTACTTTGATAGTCGTAATCAGTAGTCGTGATCTTTCTGCCTTGAGTGCTCTTCCAGTTAAGGCTTTAAATCCGCTGAGGGCTCTCCATCATCGCTTTTCCAACCATTGCGACACCATTCAAACTGCCCCCTCGGGCTAAGGGATCAACCTTTTGAGCTCTGCTCTCGAAGGCAATGACTCCAAATACCGAGTCGCACCTGACCGTCGCATGATGAAGGCTTTATCCGTCGACCGTCAAGGCTGACGGTTTTGTCAACAGCTGCGTCTTTACTCGCCTGACGCCGTAAAGAAATCCGCCCGCGCGGTACCTGTTTCATCGTAAACCGGCTCAGCTGCATCTATTCGATACTTCAGGACGTCTGCCCCGCGAATACCAAACTGGGCCAACGCCACCCGCATGTCCTGATACCAATGGTTATTAAAATGGTTCTCTAGGGCTTGCTGAGACTCCCATCGCTCGAAAACGCGTATCCGGCCCGGAGTCAAAGGATCAGGGCACCAGTCATAGTCCATGATTCCCTCCTGGGTGAGCGCGCCCTCTATCAACGGCTTTGCCGCCGTCATTGCCGCTTCCATTTGCTCGGGATCGATATCAACTGTCCCGGAGATGATGATTTTCATGAGCTGTTGCTCCCTATCGGTTGTTCAAATTTCGTGGGCACTTGCTCCAACTATTTCTTGCTCGCTCCTTTTGCGCTCATCGCGGTGTTACGGTCAATGCGCGACACATCGCTCAACAACCCGCTTACCGTCTCCTTCAGCCACGACAGCATCTCCTGGGTGGAAGAACTATCGGGTGACCGCCCCCGCGACTGCGTATTGATGGCGATGCCCTCCAGCATATAGCGGGTTGCGGCGGTTGCGATCCAAAACTGCTTGGATAACGCAAGGTCAGGGAAGATCGTTTGAGATCGAGATTGCCAAGCCCGCTCAAAGGCCTCTTGCGCTGGAGCAAGCGTTCGCCTTAACTCATCGTCGGTCCTAGCGGCAACCAGCAATTCACAATAAATCGCAAACAATGGTGATTGGAGCTGTCGCCAAAACACCTCGATTCCTTCGGCAACTAATGTATGTTTTGCATCTTCATTCAGCGCGCGAAGATCTCGCTCGTACTCCTGAAGCCGCTTTTCGTGCAGGTGCTCGACCGCAGCACGCACTAATTCCGCTCGCTGCGAGAAATGGTGCAGCATGGCGCCGCGTGACACCTTGGCTTGTTTTGATACTTTCTCCGTTGTGGTGTTGTGAAAACCATACTCCGAGAAGCAGTACAGCGTCGCTTCTAATATTTGCAGTCGAGTATTTTCACTTTTAGTCTGTTGCCACGATTTCCCAGCCGAAGGTCTAGGTTTGGCGGGGGGCGAAGAAATAATAGGGTCATTCATTACAGAGGTTGCTGGCCTGCAAAAGCTGCGCGGTTGTACTTCACTGCATCGTAAAGCGATACTGCTAACTATCGCAAGCGCACTCAGCTTCCAGGACTATGACAGGTAATCAGCCCAACGTTCTATTAATAACCAAAGGACATCCCTTCGATAAAGGAGCTTTTTTCTCGATGATGGATGGTCTTACGTTTGACTATACCCATGTTGAGCAACCGTTAGCGGAAGCCATCCTCTCGCCGGGCCATTGCCGAGACTATGACGCGCTTGTCTTTTATGATATGCCTGGCATTCGCTTTGGCGAGGGAGCACCGCAATTTGTTCCACCGACCGCCACCTTTGTTGAAAATTTCACTGCACTACTGAAAGAGGGAAAGGGCATGGTGTTTTTACACCACGCGATTGCCGGTTGGCCTGCTTGGGAGGGTTACGCCGACAC
>CAJXDD010000043.1:0-14855 GCA_913052075.1 uncultured Gammaproteobacteria bacterium | reverse complement strand
AAAGATTCACAAGTGCCCCTGCCTGGTTCAGGTGCTTGGCCGTGAATGAGATACCGAACTTAACGGGCGTGAGCGCGAGCCCCTTTATCATTCGGCCGCGACGTTCATTGTGTTCAGTGATTGCCTGACGGCGCGCATCGTAACGCGCCGTGACCCTTAAACTTTCCATGATTTCCTTTAGCGGATGGGCGCCCACATCTTGCCCATAGGGTGTTACGTGCCGCCCAGGCCGGTAGAGGTTATTCAATCGAAATAGCAGTGGGTCCTCACCAATGTGTCGAGCAGCAGTCTCCATCGCTGACTCAATTGCGAGCATTCCTTGCGGGCCGCCAAACCCCCGGAAGGCGGTATGTGAAACGGTGTTGGTCTTTAAAATTTCACCCTCGATGCATGCGTCACCTAACGAGTAAGCGTTATCCGCGTGGAACATGGCACGGTCAACGATACCCTCCGATAAATCGGTCGAGTAGCCACAACGCGCTGAGAGCTGGATCGAGGCCGCTTGGATAATTCCCGACTCGTCGATGCCAAGTTCTACGTTCGACTCGACATCATGCCGCTTCCCCGTACGCGTCATGTCTTCTCTACGGCGCATCCGGTACTTCACCGCGCGCCGAGTTTTGGTCGCCGCCAGCGCAGCCACACAAGCGAGCGCAGCAGCTTGGGACTCTTTTCCACCAAATGCACCGCCCATTCTGCGAACCTGCACAGTCACTTGATTAAAGGGAACGTCCAGAACGCTCGCGACCAAATGCTGAACTTCTGTGGGATGTTGGCTAGAAGTCCATACCTCGACGCCATCTTCTTCGCTTGGTTTGGCAAGGGCGACTTGACCCTCTAGGTAGAAATGCTCCTGCCCCTTGATATGTAACCGCTGATGCACGTGGATCGGCATCGTAGCCAGCGCGCGCTCGGCATCACCGAATCTAAAGCTTCGATTGGGACGCAGCAACAGGCCTGCCTCGCGCGCAGTCGCACAATCTAAAACCGGAGAAGTCTCGTTGTAATGAATCACTGACTTGGAGAGTGCGGCGTCTGCCTCGGCTTGACTCGTCGCAATGACTGCAAACAAAGGTTGATCGTGAAAACTGATTTCTCGCTCCACAAACAGCACGTCTCCGTCATAAACGGGAGATACATCATTGCTGCCAGGCACGGAGTCAGACGTCAATACGCATACGACGCCAGGTGACTCGCTGACCTCGGTAAGGTCCATCGACACCAGTTCGCCGGCTGTAATGTCAGAACCCTTGACGGAGACAAACAAGGAGCCCTGCGGGACGGGGATATCATCGACGTACCTTGCCTCACCGGTGACATGCAATGCCGCGGACTCGTGCGGCGACGCCGTGCGCTCACCCCCGCTCATGGAGAGATCTCCCTGTCGCTCATGCTGGCGAGCTGCGCTTCGAGACTATCCTCTAGCAGCACACCAACAAGGTGTCGCCGATAGCGCGCAGAGGCACGAACATCAGAGAGCGGCGATACCTCACGTCTCGCTATTTCGACCGCTTCCTCGATCAAATTCGGGGTAAGCGCTCTGCTGGTCAGTAGCGATTCTGTCTCCATAAGACGCAGCGGTCGCTCTGCAACCCCACCGTAAGCAACACGCGCCAGAACCAATCTGTCGCTCTCGACGCGCCAACGAAAGGCACCGCAGACCGCCGAGATATCGTCCTCATATCGCTTGGTGACTTTTCGATAGTCATGAGGGTCGCCAATCCCCTCTAACTGAATCGACGTAATCACTTCTCCCGATTGCAATGCTGTCTGCCGGTACCCTTTGATGAATTCAGACATCGCTATCGATCGCGTGTCGCCATTTGGTAGGAGCGTAGTGATCACAGCGTCCATTGCCAGCAGCACCGGCAGGCCGTCTCCGATGGGCGACGCCGTTCCAAGGTTACCCCCAAGTGTGCCTCGATTCCGGATTTGAGGAGACCCAATACGCGTCAAGAACGACACAAAGTTAGGCCACACCGTTTTGAACGCCACCTCCATCTCGGAAAAAGTCACACTGGCACCAATGTGAACGCTTAACGCGTGGTCATCAATGGTGATGGATCGCATTTCTTCAATGCCCGTCAGCGAAATCAACGGACTGAGTGTTTGGCCCTTTTGCGTGACTTCGAGCATGAGATCGGTCCCACCCGCGCACAGATGCGCCTCTGGGTAAGCCGAGCGGGCCGCCCTGAATTCCGCAAGGGAGCGCGGCCTAAAAAAGCCAGCTAGACTTTCCGGGGTCAGCCCTTTCTCAGGCGAGTGATGCGCAGCCTCAATCACCAGGCCCTGTGGCAGCGTCCGCGATCGAGCAGCGGATTTAGCCGCCAATTGCGCAGCATCCAATATGGGCCGATAACCTGTGCATCGACACAGATTGCCAGCAATCGCCTGGTTCCAGGCCTCTCTATCCGAGACTTCCGTTAATTCCCCTTGAGGATGGTTCGGATCAAGCCGCGCGGCGAGCGCCATAACAAAGCCCGGAGTACAAAACCCGCACTGAGAGCCATGCTCGCTCACCATCGCTGATTGGACCGGATGAAGCCCTTCTTCTCCCAGACCATCCACCGTCAATATCTCATGGCCGACAACATCACCGAGCGGCGTAATGCACGCGTTAACGGCTTGGTAAGGCGCGCTCTTGTAACTGCGAACAAGACACGTACAGGCGCCGCAATCCCCTGACGCACATCCTTCTTTTGTGCCTGTCAGGCCGGCGTGAACACGCAAATACTCAAGCAACGTGGCATCTGCTCTACTGCTTGCGTTCACATTAAAGGGGGCTCGGTACATGCTCCTCCTTGATCAGGCGCTCGTTCACCTATCGATGGTCGTGTTAAGGCGCTGTTTTTAACCAGCTATATTTTACTAGCGTTATTGACCAGCTGTTCTTGTAGCTTTATTTGACCATATGGTCAGCTTTTTTACCAGATCAAAAAACTACTATATTTTCCATTTTTATCAGCTATTTATATATCTAGTATTGGTAAATAGTTTGACCATCTGATCAGTTTAGTAGAACCTACCTATATTTGGTTGATACCGAGCCCAAGATACCGGCACGCTGAATAGCCCGAACCAGTCTTACTGGCTTCGCTACCCGTGAATGTTGGGTGCAGCAGTTAAATAGACCACCTAGTTAAAGCGACTTGCCTTTAAGAACATCTGGGACCAGCGCTCGATCACTCAGTTCATCAGTGGTGATGGCTCAAAGCGAGTAATCAGTGGGCGAAAATTAAAAAACATCAGGACAATCCGCGATGGGCACTATGTCAGATACACACGCGCTACAAGACCGGCTCCTGACGGTTGCCAAACAAGAGTTTGCCAAGCAGGGTCTAAAAGGTGCCCGCCTGCAGAAGATTGCAGATGAAGCACAGGTGCCTAAAGCCACGCTGCTTTATCATTTCAAATCTAAAACGGTGCTCTACCAGCGCGTTCTTGAGACGATCTTGTCTGCTTGGGATGAAGGGTTTGAAGAACTGACCATCGACGCCGAGCCAGAGATTTTCTTTCGCCGCTTGATCGACACGAAAATAGCATCCGTGCGCTCTGACCCATTGGCCTCGAAGCTCTTTGCTCAAGAGATCATACAAGGTGCGCCCCATCTAGACGCACATCTTACCCAGCAGGTAAAACCATGGTTTCGCCGGCAGATCAACATACTCGAGCAGTGGATGGAGGAAGGAAAAATTCGCAGGACCGACCCTACCCGCTTAATTTTTCTCATTTGGGCGGCGACTCAACATTACGCCGATTTCCAAGCACAGGTACTAACGCTAATGAACCGGCAGGAATTCGATGCTGAGCTTGCCGCCGATACGAGCATGTTCCTACACGAATTTATTTGTAACAGCCTTGGCATCATAGATCAGAGGCATTAATGAAAATTTGGATCAAAAACCCGCTCACCATTTGGACCGGCAATGACCTGCCCGCTCCTACTCATGGACTCCTAATTGAGGGGAGTCAAATCCAATTACTGCTCGATGAAGAGCCTCAATCTTATGATGCAATCATGGACGCATCAGGCTTGGTCATCCTGCCTGGTCTAATAAACACCCACCATCACTTCTACCAGACGCTGACTCGGTCCGTGCTGGCAGCCATCAACAAACCGCTATTTCCCTGGCTCACCTCCCTCTATCCGATTTGGGCGAAGCTGACCGAAGATGACATCCGCCTCAGCACACAATTGGCATGCGCAGAACTATTACTCTCCGGGTGCACAACGGCAGTCGACCATCATTACATTGTGTCGACCAATATTCCCGACCCCTTCTCCATTCAATGTGACGCGGCCGAAGCCTCAGGCATCCGCACAGTCATTTGCAGGGGATCGATGAGCCTCGGCGCATCGGATGGGGGTCTCCCGCCCGACAGCGTTATTCAAGTTGATGAAGACATCCTGCATCAGTCAGAGACACTGATTAGCAAGTGGCACAATCCCCAGCCCGGTGCTAAGACACAAATCGCTCTCGCGCCCTGCTCGCCCTTTTCTGTCAGCGAAACGTTGATGCGTGACACGGCAGCGATGGCTAAGAAAGAGGGTATCCTGCTCCATACCCATCTTGCGGAGACCGAGGACGAGAACGCTTTTTGTATCGAAAGGTATGGAGAACGACCGCTCGACTACATCGAACGCCTTGGCTGGCTAGACGCGCCTGGCTGGCTGGCCCATGGCATTCATTTCTCACCCTCTGAAATCAAACGACTTGGGGAAGCCAATATTGGCGTAAGCCATTGCCCGTCCTCAAATATGATTCTTGGGTCTGGGATTTGCCCCATCATGGACCTTGAGACCGCTCAAGTGCCGGTCGGACTTGGAGTTGATGGGTCGGCCTCGGCCGACAGTTCAAATCTAATGCAAGAAGTTCGACAGGCACTGCTTATCCAAAGACTAACCTCACCCCCAGAAGCGATTACGCCCGAACGCGCGCTTCACTGGGGAACTGTTGGTGGCGCGAAACTGATCCATCGAGACGACATCGGTCAGATTGCCCCGGGTTATGAAGCCGATCTGGCGTTCTTCAGCTTAGATGAGCTGCGTTTTTCTGGTGCTGAGGATCCGCTTTCCGCGGTTGTTCTCAGTGGGGCTCATCGCGCGAAGCACGTTATGGTGGCCGGCAATTGGGTTGTGAGCGACTACCAACTTAATGCTATCGACATCGAGCGGTTGGCCTTTGATCACGGCAGCGCCTCGAGCGCATTACTCAAACGCTCGCGGCTTTGAACGCTAGTGAGACCTATCGGCCTCTTTATCAGCCCAGTCTTGAAGAAGGGTTTTGACTGCCGCGCTCCCCACGATGTAGGCAGCCTCAATCGCTTGCATCCCAGCATCAGGATAAGGGCTCGTTGCGCTCCATGCTGCGCTCTTTCCCGGCGGTGGCATGGTGAAGTTACTTACCGTCCGCAAGACCAAAACCCGATCGAGATCAGCACGTCTCATCTGGTCTAACCGGCGAATGGCGGTCAGCGTTCCAGAATCTTCCATGTTGGATGTCATAAAGTTTTTGCTGGCGTCGCTTTGCACGACAACCCAATCGTTCGCCCACTCGTTCAGTTTCTCGCCATGCCAATAAGTGCTCGCAGCTAAGGTTTCACCCAAGCGCACGCGAGGTATTTCTTGTGCGCGCGGATACCCTTTGTAAAGGGCTCCCTGCTTCTCTGCACTTTCGCTCACCGGCAAACGAATATCCTTAGTGGCTTCATAGATGCGAGTGACAAGCACTTCGTTCAATTGGAACGATACCGTGTCCACTGACCACCCATCGCCAATGGGCTGTCCTGGCCGCACCGGCCTAGTTGCTCCGAGCGGCAACAACCCATAAGGCCAATCGTCTGGAATTTCACGCGCATCGATTTCGTAAGCGAGATCACCATCCACAACCTGCCTAGCCCACACCGCCGAGCCTAGACTGACATCCAACGGATCACCACCCGCAATACCGGCAATGACCCAATATGCCTCACTCAAGTCAAACCTTGCGTCGACGCCAAGCGCCAAAATAGAGGCTGTCGCGTTAGCAATCCCGCCACCAGTACAAATCAATAAGACACCATCCGCACTGTACCAGAGCGGACGCACGCCTCCCTCAAAGGAAAGCATTTGAGAAAAGGGATATCGCTCAACCCACAGCTGCATTTCTCCCGGGCGATCTCCGGTTGGAGCACCATGCTCAAACATAGTCACCACCACAGCTTTAATCAAAAGCGGTTCGTCGCCAGCAAACTGTGGATCAGTCTTGCCGCTTGCTACGGTGCCGAAGCCAGCGGCTGTCAGTAGGCAAGCCATGGTTAGTCGGGACAGGCAATTAGCTCCACGGATCAGATAAGAGCCTACCTCAAATCGCATTTTACAAAATCGAATCATCGGCGTAGGCAAACCAAAAGCAATCTCCCGCATCACGGTCCCGAGGCACTTCATCAGCTACCGCACTCTATCAGTTTGATTCCAGCAGGCAAAAAAAAGGGCAGTTAAGACTGCCCTTTTTCTGACACCGTAATCACATTCAATTAGAAATCAAATGTCAATCGACCATAGTAATAGGCGCCCTGCCAGTCAATCGTGGCTCCAGAATCGTATAGGCGGCCACAGCAATCATCGCCAAGTTCGTCCTTGTCAGGATACTCATCAGTGATGTTTCTGCCACCAACCATGACCTTGATCTGCTCTGTAACCTGATACGAGGCCTCTACATCCAGGAAGGTGACTGCATCCCATTCCTGGAACTGAGCACCTGCTCCATTGCCATTTTGGTTGTCGGATTCGCCGAAGTAGCTCAAACGGCCCATTAGTGACAGATCACCAATGTAATGGTTATAAGTCACGATCCAACGAGTGTTCGGCGTATTGTTGATAAAGTCGTAGGTGCTCTCGCTATTAAAGTACTGCGACACTTCAGACTCAAACTCAGTCTTGTTGTAGTTGAGGGATGCTGTCAACTTAGCAGAAGAGTTATCAAAGTCGAACGGCATGGTCGCCACGACATCTACACCGGAAGACGAAGTGTCAAACGCATTGGTGAACCAGAAAACGCCTCCGATGGAATTCGCGCCAGCAACCCCAGCTGCATCAAGAGCTTGGAAGTTAGCAAAGGCGGCACCAGAATCTGGGTCAGTTGACACGGGCTGAGTCGATACAGAATTGAATCGGTCGTCCAGGTTGATTCGATAGGCGTCCACGGTTACCGATGCCCTTTCGCCTGATAGCACGAGTCCAATTGTGTATTGGGTAGAAGTCTCAGGCTTAAGTGGTGATGCGCCGAGTGCCTGAGCTATCGGACCACCTGCTGGGAACAAACCTGTTGCAACAGGGAACCCGTTGGGCAAACGAGTCGAGACATTAGTCGTACCTTGTTGACCCGGAGTCGGGGCTCTGAAACCAGAACCCAACGATGCCCGGATAGCGACTGCGTCGGAGATCTTATATATGCCGGCTACTTTACCTATCACCTCTGAGTCGAAGTCATCATAGTCCTCAAATCGGAGCGCAGCTTGGTATGAGAAGGCATCTGATAAATCCCCACTAATCTCACCGTAAAGGGCATACGACTTTCGGCTGTAGGTCCCGGAAAACGCAGGGGAATAACCTGGAAATCCATTCGAACCAACACCCACAACTCGATACACGGGGTCGCTACTATCCGAACAATCAAGCGAAGAACCGTTGGCTATGACAGCGGTGCCAGCAGCTGTTGCCGCACCATTGTCATCACAAAAGCCCCATGGATCCTGAACCGAATAGGGTCCCGCTTCATATGAAGCAGGCTCGCCGCCTCCGATTTCATATTCTTCATCAATAAATGACAGACCAAATGCCAGCGTAGCAGCATCACTCAGTGCATAGGTGAAATCAGCTTGCAATTGCATCTCTGTGTTGGTCAAGTCACCGTTCTTGAAACTTGTCTGCGTGCTGGTATCGCCCATAGACGGATTGATCGTATTTTTTAGCACGTAGTCTATCTCGTTACTTCCATAGCGAGCGCTTACGTCCAATGTCATATCTGGAGTCAGATCACCTTTCCAACCACCTACAATCGATACATCTGTAACTTCCCCAAAGAAACGAGGCGTAAAGCCTCCTGGGAACAGTTCTAGAGGCGAGTAGATGCTGCCATCCTGTGTACGAAGGTTTTCAATCGTTCCATTGAACGGATAACGATAGAAAAAACTACCATCGGCTTCACTGGTGGTGTAGTTACCGAAAGAGTAGATCTCACCATTTTCCACAGGGATTGCCGCGTTATAGAAGATACCTGATCGCTTCTCATTGGGCCGGCCCCAAGGCTGGACAATTCCATTCTCGGTTTCGACTGATGCATTTGCGAAGTTGTTCAGATAAGAGGCCTCTTGAGATGCAGCAACGCGATCTGCCCGGCCATTGGCAACGAACGAAGCGTATGAACCATTCTGCCCATCACAACCTGGTACTGCGAACCAAGACTGGCAGTACTGCTCTCCCCTATAGGTCGGGTCAGCTTCATAAGCCTCACCAGAAATAGAGAGAAATCCACTGTCGCCCAAAGGTAGGCCGATGTTACCCCGAACCGTGACGCTTCCTCCGTCACCTTCCGAGTATTCGCCCGTGTCGATGGACAATGACCCGCCTTCGCTGTTGTCCTTCAAAATAAAGTTAATCGTTCCGGCGATAGCGTCAGTCCCGTAGATTGCGCCCGCACCGTCGCGCAATACTTCAATACTCTTTATAGCACTCATCGGAATGGTGGCTATGTCTGGGCCTTGGGTGCCTGAACCACCAATTGTCACGAGTGCTGCTCTATGGCGACGCTTGTTGTTGACCAAAACGAGAGTTTTGTCGGTTGGCAGGTCCCGTAACGCGGCTGGACGAATGAACGTCGCGCCATCACTAATTGGCTGACGGCCAATTGAGAACGATGGAACGAGCGTCTTAATGACCTCATTCGAATCCGTGTAACCGACCTCTTCGAGTTCAGCTTGGCTGAACACATCAACTGGGATGGGGGAATCTTCCACCGTTCTTGGTTTTGCTCTGGAACCGGTGACAACCACCTCTTCCAGCTCTTCTGCACTCGCTGACGAGGCTGCACCAACAGAAAGAGCGAATGCTCCTACTGCGAGCGGCGCGCCCACGAAGCCGGCGAGCAATCGATTGAGTTTCGATCTCTCGATTGGCATATGCTGATCTCCATTGTTAGTTTATTAGACAGCAACATTCCTTTGCTGATCAGCGCACAGCAAGCTGCTTACACGAATGCAATAGCCACTGCCCCGACGCCGATTACCTCTGGAAGTCTATTTAACTCTACGCCAGCGCCGCATGAGTGGATGACATCAAGGCCCAATCCCATTTCGAGTCAAAACGACCGATAAAGAGATTCCAGCGCTTGGCACCGACCGTCCTTGATAGCTAGCGAAGACTACTTCCAGAGCACTGTAGCGATATTATGCGAAATACTTCCACCAATAATCCATAGTTTGATGGAACTTTTTGGTATGAGCATATTCAGCATGGGAAGCGCGTTAGTTGACGATGGGTTCTCTTATTGGCCAATTCCCTGGTCAAACCCCAACTTACACCTTGCCTTTCACAGCCAATCAAATTCGGGTGCCCGAATGCCAACCTGACTTTGCTTGGTCGATTTGGTGCCTTCTGCCGGCGCAGCTGTATTTGCCGTGAGGACTGAAGAACTCTCTCGCAAGCCCTTATCAGCCTTCACTTCTCCAGCATCTCTCGTGCAATCAACGCTGGAACTAATGCTTATTGAGAGCGGCAGCAGACGGTGGAGGTAGCATCGCTCGCTTCGCTAAAACTCATGACCTGTTGACGACCCTACGCCCACCAAGCCTCCAGGGTCAACGCAAATCGAGCCCATAACCTTATGATTTAATGAGTATTTTTTGTTTATCCGAACCTAATTCCTGCATGCAATTGACCAGAACGAAGCCTCTGGGTGCGCTATTCAACAGCCATAAACACCTGACCATCAACGTTTCTTCGAGCAACTTCCACACTGTGGTCGCTTAATTAGCGAATACCGACAGCAAAGTATCGCTAACTAATCCCCAACTATTTTCTCTGTCAGCACTCAAAGCGACTCGATGGAGGCCAGCAGCGGCCTCATTCATGAGGGTTCTGCCGCGCTGCTCACCATCGAGCAAACACGACAGCTCGCCGCTTTGCCATGAAAATAGTTCAGCATTCACCATTGCAACCGCAGCACTGGAATCATGCATCGGGAACACATCGCCATGCCCTTTGGTCGAATAAAACTCGAGGTAGTGTTGTTTTATCTGCCACAGAAATTCCCCGGCATCACCCAATTGCTCGGTAAGCCGTTTCAGCTCATCTTTGGTCACAAGATTAATCAACGTTGCATCAAGCGGGATCAAATCAACCCTGACTCCGCTCCGGAAAACAATGTCGGCGGCTTCTGGGTCGCCAAAAATATTCGCCTCCGCCCACTCAGACACATTGCCTGGGACTGACACTGCTCCGCCCATAATGACCACCCGGTGGAGACGGCGCGCTAGATCTGGATCTTGGATCAGTGCCGCAGCGACGTTAGTCATCCTGCCGACAGCTAACACACTCAGATCGTTCATTTGTTTGGAAGCGTCGATGATAAAAGAGGCGGCATCAGTTTGTTGCTCACGCTGGTTGACCGGACCGATATCGATGTCGCCCAAACCATTTTCCCCATGAACAAAATCGGGAAATTCTGTTTCCTCCTGTCCTTCGATGGTTCTACCTGCCCCTCTGTACACGGGATAAGACAAACCAAACCGCTCACACATATAGAGCGCATTGCGAGTACAGGTATCGATCGAAGCATTGCCAAACACAGTGGTTATGCCAACGACATCGAGCGCCTCAAGGGAATGGATAAGCAGCAAGGCCATCGCGTCGTCAATGCCCGGGTCAGTATCGAAAATTATTTGTTCCATCAGTGCTGCTTACCCCTTACTCTCCCCTACGATCCGATCACTTACTCGCTTTGTTTTACATAGCTACTGGTCACCAGTGACAATAGAGCCATGACCACCAAGCTGGCCACACCCACGCCAATGGCGACTCTCGCTCCTGTTATCTCGACAACCCAACTACTCAGTAATGGGCTGGTCGCTGTGCCAGCAGTCGCTAGGAGTAACAATCCAGGAATCATGGCGTCTGGAAGGCGCTTCACCGCATCGGTCGCAAGGGCAATTAACATTTTCAGCGCTCCGAAGTTGAAGATACCCCAGACAAGCGACACCAAAGAAAGCACATCGGGTTGATCGAGCGTCATCATCAACGCGCTGGCACCCGCAGCCGCGCCGGACGCACCTAACCATAACACTTTCCTGCGGCCTATCCAGATCACCAAGACCACCGCCGTCAGTTGGCCGAAAAACATACCCATCCAATAGCGACCGACCGCCTGCCCGCCTAGAGACAGAGCTGGCTCTTCACTGACTAAAGCCGAAGGCAACCAAAGCAACACCGTTGTTTGGCCAAGGGTATAAGCGAAGAGCGCTGCTCCGATGGACCACACGGGCCATGGCAGCAACCGTAACCAGTGCCAAGATTGAGTAGCAACCTCCGGAGCGGGGTACCGCGTGAAGCTGGCGATACCAAGTATCAATAAAACTACAATGAGGATGGGCAGATAGGCACCAGCCCAGGTCTGTATCCCCAATATCGGCGTCGCAAGCAGAACCATCGTCAATCCTGCCATCACAGTGCCTGCCAAGCTGAAACTACTGTCAGTGGCCACGAGCAGCGCGGCTCTATGATCCGCCTTGTATATGACCGATATCAGCTGAGCCGCCACAGCAAGCCCGATACCGAGCATCAATCCTAAGCCAGCGAGAAGGAACCAAATAAGGGTAGGCCCATTGACAATACCCAGTGCCAACAGGGCGCCAGCTGCCGAAGTATAAATCGTCATCACGATTCGCTTGTAGCTGAACCAGTTGAGTATAAAGAGCGCGAGCACCGCTCCAACTAAATTGCCTGAGGAAAACCCAGACAACAACCGAGCAGCCTCGACGTCCGTCAAATCCAGTTGCGCCGCTATCGGATCAATCAACAAACCCATGGGAGCGAGCATGCCGGACAACGCGAAATAAGACAGCAAACCGATGGTCGCGAGCAGCAGCCGATCCCTTTGTTGCAACTCACTGGGTACCATCTACTCTCCCTCACGTTGACTCGCCTATGCCTCAGGCGCCAAGCATGGAAAACCAGCAACGGCTGCTCGTCATTCGGCGTCCCGCCTTTTCGTTCCGTTACTCTGTCGCTTTCTTGTTTGGGTAGTCAGAATAGGAAACGCAAGTTAACAAAACTCTATCTGCCCACCGAAATGAGGTTATCCGCAAGCCAAGGCATCGCTGGAGAAGCTGACACTGGGCCCCGACTTACGGACTATTTAAATGTGGACCTGCGGCTTTCTATGGGCCGCTGTGTCCCTTTACTCTCGAGCGATCAGTCCTTGGGGCATCCTTTTAATGACTATCCCCTTCGGCGTCACTATCGGGCGGCCGCCCAGCTTTTCCGAGACACCCGATGCTGCGGGGCAAGAACCCGTATCGAGGTACGCGAGCGCGGCTGCGAACCTTGCTTCGAGTGGATCTCCCAGCTGTCGCGTGAGATCATCCGACACCGCGCAGCCCTCTACCTCTTCACCCAGAAACGCCGCTCCACTTGGCGAAAATCCATCGGTGTAGTCCCCGAAGCCCAGCGCATTAACTCCTTTGAATTGGACCGTGAAATAGGTGGTACTGCAATTGTCGATACCGTAGAAGCCATAAGGTTTACCGCAGGTGGTATCGCCAATCAGCACTACGTCCACACCCACTCCTCTTAGCCCATTGATGATTGATTCACTCGCCGAGCAGGTACCAGATCCTGATATCACCACCACACGATCCAAGTTGAGCATCGGCAGAGGGGTATTCGAACTGACTTCAAATCCCGGCGCCGTGTTCGCAAACAGTGAGGGCGACAACGTTCTCCCCGTGATCGGGTTCACTGTGGGGTACTTATCGTTGAACTGTAGTTCACTGAACGTCTGACCAACGGCTTCCTCTCCTGCAATCATCGAGGCCACCATCCGAGCGATGTCAAGATAGCCCCCGCCGTTGTACCTCAGATCCAGCACTAATTCTGAGATGTTCGCATCGCGAAATACCGTCATCTCATCAATCAATAGCGATTCTGCTGTTCGTATGTGATCGTTAAACAGCACATAACCGATGCTGGCGCCATCTCGTTCGATTACGTTAGCGGACTGAACGGGCGTCGAGGTTATCTCCTGACTTTCTAAGTCAACACTAAACGTCTCGTCGGTGGAGGGGTCACGAAATGTAAAGGTGTGGAATTCTCCAAGCTCTGCAGGAAAGAGTCCCGCGTTCAGGGTTGCGACATCAGCCCCGTCCCTGAAGTCCTCGCCGTCGATGGCCGCAATCTCAAGACCACGCACCACGCCCCCATTTGAAGCGGGGGTATTGGGCTCAGTGTAAGCGACAAGCCATTGCCGAGGTGGAGAGCTGCTCACTCGGTAAAATTCCATCCCATAGCCAGCAGATACACCGGATTGGGTAAGTTGCTCCCATTCTTCTGTGTCGTAAGTGAAGTGAAACCGATCCCTTGGATTACCAGCGGCAGTCAATTCAAAAGTCTTCATTAATTCGAAATACTTCCGCGTCTCGATCCAATCCTCTAACCGACTTTCTGAAACACCCTTATCCCGAAGCTCCGCATCAAGGGTCTCCTCATCACTATTTGGGTCGAAGTCCGTTATCTCGTCGTACCAGAGGTAAGTGTCAAAGCTGTAGTCTCGAATCCAAAACTTTTCTAAAGCGGTTGACCCTTGGGTGTCGTCATATTCGGAGGAGGTGCGCGGGTTCTCGCATTGAGCAATGTAATCCTGCCTCCAGTCCCCGAACTCCCCCTCCACCCATTCAGGACCAGTATTTGAAGAACCACCACCGCTAGACCCACTACCACTGCCGCCTGAACCTCCAGAAGAGCCCCCTTGAGAAACAGGCGCTTGCTGAGAGGAGGAACCGCCGCCCCCTCCTCCGCAAGCACTGACTATTAACATTGTCATGACCATCAAATAGGCTCGCATTTTCATCACTCTTCATTTGCCCAGCAGACAGTTTAGCTGATTCGAGTCCACCATTGATGGAAGCGTGTCGCGCTCCGAGCAAAGAGTCCGTGCATCGCCTATTGCTTTCAATCTACTGGGAGCTCCTCTGTGAGCCATCTCAAGCCTTGTAGAGTTACAATTCTTCGCCAACTGTTTATCAACGAGCGACCATTTTGCGCCTTAAATCCAGTCCGGGATCATCAATGACCCATCGCGCACTAACAATTCGATGGATAAAATCCGCCACCATTTTTGGAACCGCCCTCACATTCATGATGGCCCTCTTCGAACCTCGAACCAGTCACGCTGATGAGGACCTGACCTGCCTGCCCGACATTGCTTTATCTACTATTCAGATGATTGGCAGTCACAACAGTTACAAAAAGGCCATGCCTGCTAACTTGATGTCACTTCTCGAATGGGTAGAACCAGCGGTCGCGCAAGGTCTTGATTACAATCACATTTCCATTGAAGAGCAGCTAACACTGGGATTGCGTGTTTTTGAAATCGATGTATTCCGCGACCCGGAAGGGGCCCGCTATAGCCGCCCACTGGGAAGGTGGCTTCATCCGCTCACGCAAGCATTCAATGAACAGGAGCTAGAGGCGCTGGGCAGCTCAGGGTTAAAAGTCTTGCACATCCAAGATATCGATTACCGGAGTCACTGTCTGACTTTTCGAGAATGCCTGGAGACATTTCGAGTATTCAGCGATGCCAATCCAGGGCATCTACCTATCT
>CAJXDD010000042.1:0-14897 GCA_913052075.1 uncultured Gammaproteobacteria bacterium | reverse complement strand
CCGCCATGCGTGATTACGATTTGCTGTCATGTCGCTGCGTCTTTTCTTTCGCCTTCAAATTTCCATCGCATCAGCTTCGTTACTTTCAGCCTCGATCAGGCCTCATCAACAAATCCATTCAGTCGTTCGGAGGCTTTCAGGAAATCTTCCATAAAATCATAAACAACCTGCCTTGCAGATAGCGACTGGGTCATCATTCCAACGCCTTGACCCACCCAATAAGTCGCCAATTGTCTTGCACCCTGATGACCGGTCTCCGCAAGTTTCGCTACTTTTGAAAGTGCGGGCTCACTCACAAGCGATTGCAGCGGCATGGGTAATGGGTCTGGCGCGGCATCGCTTGATTCCCACGCATCGGTCCAAGGCGACCGTATCTGACGTGAATACTTGCCAGTGCGGCTTTTCGACCGAACGGTTTGATTTGAACTGGCAGCGAGCAATTTCTCTTTGATGACCGGCGCAGTCTCCGCTTCTTGCGTCGTTAACCACACGGAACCGCACCACGCCCCGTGGGCGCCCATCGCCATTGCCGCCGCCATTTGGCGACCCGTGACAATACCGCCTGCAGCAAGAATTGACACACCATCGAATTCGGCCACTGCCTCGGCAACCTCGGGTACCAGCACCATGGTTGAGACCTCACCGCAGTGACCGCCTGCTTCAGTACCGGAAACAATCAATATATCGACACCCGCCTCGGCCTGCTTCACCGCATGCTGCTTTGAACCAACCAATGCACCGACAGGTACGCCTCTCGCTTTGCCCAGCTCGAGCATATAGGCCGGCGGCACGCCAAGGGCATTAACGATCATGGATATTGGGTGAGCGAACGCGATATCGAGAATATTCGCTGCCCGACCCTCACCTAGGAATCCGCCTGAGCCTCTGCTTTTCTCTTCGTACAACCCACCCGTGTCAATGTCATGCTGAGCCAATATGGAAGCGGCAAAGGCCTTGTGCTCACCTGGGACGAGACTACCCAAATCGTCTCGTGACATGGACTCGTCCTTATTGGCCATGGAGTTTGGAACAATCAGGTCGACGCCATAAGGCTTGCCGTCGATATGCTCGTCAATCCAATTGAGCTCGATCTCGAGTTGCTCGGGGGTGTAACCCGCCGCTCCAAGGACGCCCATTCCTCCCGCCTTTGATACAGCGCATACCACGTCACGGCAGTGAGTAAATGCAATCAGCGGGAATTCAATCCCCAATTGCTCGCAAATCGGTGACTTCATATCACTAACCTCTCTTTAACGGTTTTGTTCATTAGCGCGTCGTGCCTTCCTTTTCATGCCGGTCTCTCGCGCCTTCTCTTAGCGTCTTCCTTGAGTAGTGCCTTCCTTTAGTGTCTTTCTCTTGGTAGTACCTTTCTCTTGTAGTACCTTTCTCTAGAAGTGCCTTCCTCTTCTACATTCCATCACTACCTTCCTTTGACACCTTGCTCCCTCGTCCAGCGGGCGCCCAAGCATAGACAGCCCCTGACCTGATTCACCCACTCTTTCGAAGATCGCGATTAATAACCTATTCGCTCGGCAATGGACCGGTTAATGAAGCGCGTTGCGATAACTCAATCCAGTTGCCGTCGGGATCCTTGATAAACGAAATTCTTGCCGTCTCACCGAGCGTTGTGGGTGGCATCGCTTCAACCGCGCCACCTCGAACGGCAGCTTCATGTTCAATATCGACATCCCAGATCTGTACCGTGATGTAGCGAAATCCGGGGCCTTTCAGGACCGACTCTACGTTACCCGCATGGCCCTCTAAATCGCGCTTTTGAGATAGGTAAAAACTGGTCTCGCCCCACTTAAGATGCCGACTCGATATTTCCTGGCACCCCAATACCCGGCGCATGAACGTCGCATGAAGCGCCGGATCCGCCACCGCCATCTCCACCGCTATCTGATCGATACCCTCGAACCCGGGTTGCACGAGGGTTACTCGATTTCCCTCTGGGTCCGTCATCGTCACCGGCTCGTCAACGGTTTCGTCAGCGACCACGATACCGTCATAGCCACTAGCAACCGCGTTCGGCAGTCCGTCCCGCTGATGATTGATCTTCAAAATTGAGCCAGAGAGATCGTGCCGCCACTGCTGTGCCCCACCGCCTAACTTCAGGAGGCTCTCGAAGGCCAGCCCAACTTCTTGCTGCCAAAACGCGGTAACCGCCTCTCGATCGCGGCAATACAACCCGACATCAATATACGGTTTGGCTAAATTCATAGGCCCTAATCACAGCGCGTTAACGAGCTTTGAGCATAGCAGCCTCGCTGGCCTTGGCAATCATCCTATCGGCGACGACTCCAGCCTGAGCACGTTCATGCACCTATCGAGCGGGAATCCTTCTCCGGCTTGAGACTCGGGACACCAGCGCCGCGATCAAATGCACTATGGAAACACCATCGACAAAAAATGACGGCTTTGGTTCGCTCACTGAACGCCTCGTGGCCGCAATGCTCATCCCTCTCTCGACCATGGGATTTGCCCATGATTTACCCTATGCTCTTGGCAAAAATGACAAGCTCCCTTATGGCATCAGATGCCCCTGCAATCCAAACGCCCATACCTCAAGTCATCCTAGGCAATGGCAATCGCCGCTTTTCCGGCGTGACTTCAACACTACTCCAGGTACTGCCTCACCAAATGGAATCCATGGAGATCGCGGTGCTCGGCAGGGCGCATATGCCGAGTTCGGTCCGGACGCTCGGTTTTGTCAGCGCGCTTCGTCTTTTGCGCCGCGCCGCTATGGACCGAAAGCCAGTGGTCTTTCATGCTCGGCGGAATATCGAGATGGTCCAGGCGCTCATTCTCAGGCGCTTGGGCGCTAGCACCCTCAAAATTGCTTTCACCTCAACCGCCCAGCGATATCACAGCAAGTTCACTCGATACCTGATGCGCCAAATGGATTCGGTGATATCGACCTGCTCGGCAGCTGCAGGCTACCTCGACCCGCCTCCCGATCAACTGATTCCCCACGGCATTGATACAGCGCGGTTCCATCCGAGACCGAAAGGAGAACCGCCACGTCGAGAAGCGCTAGGAACGGCGCGTCAAATCGGTATTTTTGGTCGGGTGCGGCATCAAAAGGGCATTGATGTCCTCATTGAGGCGGCGATTCCAATACTCCTCGAACGACCCGACTGGGGCATTCTGGTGGTGGGCGAAATCAAACCCGAAGATACGAGCTATGTTGACGAATTGAAGCGCCGCGTCAATGAGGCGGGACTTAACGAACGAATCAATTTCACGGGGTTACAACCTTTTTCAACGCTGCCGGGATTCTTCCGGTATTCGGATATTGTTGCAGCCCTCTCGCGGAACGAAGGCTATGGGTTAACCGTTCTCGAGGCTATGAGTTCGGGTTGCGCTGTCATTGCATCAACTGCGGGCGCATGGCCAGATATCATCACGCACGGGGAGAATGGTCTCTTGGTACCCATCGCCGATGTGGAAGCCACACGAGCCAGCCTTATCGATTTGATTGACCATGAGGAAGTGAGGATCACCATGGGTGGTGAAGCTCGATCGCAGGTGCTTGCGCAATATCGAGTTGAAGATGAGGCACAGGCTTTATGTCGGTGGTATCAGACGCTTATTCAGGGAGCGAAATAGTAGTCAGACGGCTACATCGCCGCCTGCTGTTTGATTCCCCGCGGCGTTTCAATAACCTTCTCTGACCGCACGGTGTTGCGAATGTCATGGTTGAGCGCCCATCCCTCTTCGGACGCGTAGCCTCGCGGATGATCAAGGTGGACAGTAATCGCGCTATAGCGAATTTGTTTTGGACGGATCCCTAAATTAACCAACCGTTCGCCAAATTCGCGGTCGAGTCCTCCGTACTGCAATCGCTCATCGAACCCATTGACCGTTATCGCATCGGATTTCCAGCCTGAGGCATTGTGACCATTCCAAGTGCTTTTGGTTGGGGTGAATCGGTTAAACCAATGCTCAGCCCACGGCTTCACCGTTAACTTCATAAAGTTGGTTTTGCGCGGCATTCCCTGGCCCAGTAGCCACGCTTTGGAAAAGCAGCGCCCAGACTCAACATCCTCTCTTGTGATCGACTGACTGATGCTCATTGGCAGCTTGAAATAGCCACCGCTCAAAAAACACCCAGGCTCAGCATTGGCGCGATGGACTGAGACAAAGTCTCTTCTGGGTATGCAATCGCCGTCTGTGAGAATCAGGTAGTCGCCCCGCGCAGCTACGATCGCTTTGTTGAGGATGCGGCACTTTTGAAACCCGTCATCTGCTTGCCAAATGTGTTGAACAGGACGATCCGTCCCACTCGCAAACCGATCAATTAACTGGCGTGTGTCTTCCCGAGACCCATCATCGGCGATGACGATCTCAAAGTCTTGATCCGTCTGGGCGTCAAACCCCCACAGCACCTTCTCGAGCCACAGGGGTGAGTTATAGGTGGTGAAAATAACGCTAATCAGCAAGGTCGTGATCTCTCCTTCCGGTGTGGTTATTATGCCCTATTCGCTGAGCGCATTCTGCGCTTGAGCCTGTGCGCTGTGATTGGGGATTACAGCAGCTGTGTCTTACATCGAGCAGCAACATATTGGGGTGTCATGAGCAAATTGCGCGTGGGGATGGTGGTCGATCCATGGGACTTACCCTTTAATGGAACCGTGGTCTCTGCTCGGCGATTCGTCGACGCATTGTCGGACGACGTCAGCTTTTCAATCTTTATGACCCCCTCCCTAGATGCGCCTCTCCCAACTCAGGCAGTCCTTTTCAATAAGCTCTCGATTCCTGGCGTGAATCATATTATTGACCGCATGCAAGCACCGGTCGCCAAACCCAATCGAAGAACACTCGATGAGGCCATGGCTTCCCTTGACGTGCTCCACGTTCAATACCCCTTCTTTCTCGCTTATGGTGCGATTCATGCAGCCAGACGAGCCGGCATTCCGGTGATTAGCTCTTTTCATGTGCAACCTGAAAACATCCTAAAAAACCTGAAATTGAACTTTTCGCCACTTGTGCCAGTCCTATACAAACTCTTTGTTCGGGCCTTCTATAACGCTGCAGACCATGTCGTTGTCCCCTCACAGTTTGCGGCGGACCTTCTCGTTAGCCACGGGACTGAGCGGCCAATTACCGTCATCTCTAACGGAATCACACCGCGATTTCTAAAAGGCCATACCATCGACAAACCTATGGAAGGCCCGCCCTTCCTCTTGCTCTCTGTCGGCCGCCTTGCCGCAGAAAAGCAGCACGATCTCATTATTGACGCCGTTGCAAAATCCAAGCACCGAGGCCATTGTCATTTACGGTTGGTGGGCTCCGGACCAGAAAAAAAACGCCTCGAAGATCTCGCTGAAACCAAAGGGGTGAGGGCTGACATCGGGCCTTGTTCAGACGATGAGCTCTTAGCGCTCTACGAGCGTTGCGACTTGTTTATTCAAGCCAGCACCGTTGAGCTCGAAGGGATGAGTGCACTGGAGGCCATGGCGATGGCTTGCCCCGTGTTGCTGAATCATTCCAAAACCAGTGCGTTACATGAGCTGCCAGCACTACCTGACGCGTTCTTCTCAGACAAGGACTCGAGTGAGCTCACCCATCGCATGGATCAGTTATTGGATTCAGCATCCGAACGCAGCCGCCACAGCACTCACAACAGCGCAGCCGCCTTAGAACGAGCGCACGAGCGTTCTGCTGCACAACTGCTCGACCTTTATCATCGGGTTGCCAAAGCGCCCATGCCCCACCCTCCGGTACAGGAAGGCTGATCCTTGATCACCGAATCACTATCAGCGCTTTGGTGGCGCTGGGTTTCAAGCCGAGGCTCGATAATCATTGGTGTCACCGTAGCGAGCGCACTCCTTGCCCTCGCCATCTTTTTAAAGTGGGGCTCTCTCAACTCGGACTTGGGCCAACTCATTCGCCCGAGCGATGAGCTCGAGTGGTATCAAGCCAATGAAGCCTTCAAGCGTGACTTCCCGCAGTTACAGCAAACCGCGATCGTGATCCTCCGAGGTTTGGATGCGGCAGAAGTCTCTCGAGCAACCCAAGCCATGCGCGACAGACTCAAGGCCGATGCAGACTTCGCCTCTGTCTTCGCACCGACAGTAGACCCTTACATCGAGCGGCATCGGCTTCATTTTCTCTCAAAGGACCAATTAGCAACGTGGCAACGCGGCGCAGACTACACTTATGGCGCAGTATTGCGACTGGCGGATGAAACCAGTCTCGAGAACTTCGCGTTTACGCTGACTGATTTCGTGTCCGCCAACCCAGGTCAACCACTGCCCATTGCCCTCAATACCTTTCTGGATGTGCTAGCGGGAACGCCGGATGCCTCTTTTTCGACCTTCTATCCCCTGGTTGACCCAAACCAAGCCGAGTATCTCGAGTTTATTGTGGTGCAAGGGACGCAAAATCTGGATCAACCGCTTCCGAATGCACAGATCGTTGCGCAACTTGAGGCTATCTCAGCCCTCACTACGCAGGCATTTAACGTCGACGTCGCGATAACGGGGGAAGTGGCATTAGCCAACGAGGAAATCGGTGCGGCGCTCACGGGCATCGAAATCGCTGGGGCCCTGTCGGTTGTCATCATTGCCTTGATCTTGGGCGTTGGCCTGCGCTCTCTTCGGGTCATTGGGATCATTTTTGCCAAACTGCTCTTAGGTTCCTGTCTCACGCTAGGCGCAGCCACAATACTCGTCGGCTCCTTCAACACACTATCGATGCTTTTTGTCGTGATGTTCTTTGGCCTCGGGATCGACTTCTCACTCCATTTCATTCTCCGTGCGATGGCCGATGGATTCGTCAACGAACAAGGCCTCAAATCAACCTTTAAGGACACGGCGCCTGCCCTCGGACTATGCACGCTCACATCAGCCATCGCTTTTCTCGCGTTTGTTCCTACCGACTATCTTGGTTTAGGGGAACTTGGATTGATTTCTGCGGCCGGGATGCTCATCGCTCTTCTCTTGACGCTACTGTTCGTGCCGGCCGCTTATCTCAAATGGCATGACCATTACGCAAGCAAACGCACAAGCTTCTCAGTACCGCGCAGATTGCGCTTGACTCCGCGTGGAGTCCGCCTGCTTGGTTGCCTTTTTCTTGTTGGGTCGCCCGTGGCACTCGCGATCGCGCTCGACACCCAGTTCAATTACAACGTCCTCAGCATGCGAAATCCGGACTCCCCCGCAATGCGAGCACTGGTTGATCTTCAAGCCTCTGGATATGAGACCGACTACAGCATCCAACTCACTGCTTCTAATGAACAAGCAGCGAGCGCCTTGAAAGCTCGTCTAGAGAAACTCCCCTCAGTGAAAGCAGTCAACCTACCGCTCGATTTTGCACCAGCTCATGACATCGACAAGGACCGCATCCTTGAAGAGCTCGCTCAAAAGTACGCAGAGATTGAGCCACTCAGCCCCGAGGTTAGTAACGAGCGTACGCTAGCTGAAAGCTACAGCATGATTAGCGAGTACATTGATTTTGCTAGGACCCGCCTGACTGAAACCGAAGCTGAATCCCTTGATCGTCTGGCCAATGCGCTGCCCAAGTACTTCAAGGATCCTTCTCTGAAGGCAGAGACGGAACAAGCGTGGCATGCCACCTTTATCCGTAGTCAAGTAGCGTTGAACCAGATGCTAACCGCACCTGCCCCCACTCTGGCATCCCTACCAGACCGATTTAGATCAAGGTTCATAACGCCGGCAGGCGAGCATCTTGTCACGGTTCAACCGTCGCATTCGCTGACGAGCAGGGATCAGACCGACCAATTTGTCGCCGATGTCCGTTCGATTGACCCAATGGCTGCTGGGCGGACCATGGTCGAATGGGGGATTGGCGAGGTCGTGATAGAGGCTTTTTTTCAGGCCATCTTGACCACGCTTTTCGCCGTGATTGCCTTGCTCATACTCTACTTCAAACGCCTCACACCGGTGGTTTTGGTGCTTCTCCCCATCGGCTTAACAATTCTCTACACGCTGGCGATTGCCGAGTGGCTGGGGCTCACCTTAAACATGGCTAACATCCTCGTGGTGCCACTCATCATCGGCTTGGGCGTCGATACAGGCATTCATATCATTCACCGATATGACCAATCAGGGCCAAGTTATGCTGTAGCAGCCACTCATAAAGCGGTCGTTCTTAGCGGGCTGACCACCTGCGGCACCTTTTTTTCTCTGTCCTTTAGTCCACACGGTGGAGCAGCCTCGATTGGGCTGCTTCTGACCATCGCTATCGGTTCGCTTCTCGCAATCAGCTTGACGGTGTTACCCTTACTTAGCAGACGTTTTGGCCATTCACACACCAGAGGAACCAAGTTCACCTGATGTCACCTGCACTGAACCATGGCTTGGCAGCCATTCTCCTCTTGGGGCTGATCGCGTTTGCGCCTCCTGCAATTGCAATGATCGTTGGCGCCAGCTACGCCTTGATGCTCGGCCGTGAAGGCCTCACATTCAACGTGAGCGCCACATCAAAGTGGTGCCTGCAAACCGCTATTGTGTTGCTCGGTTTCAATATCGCGATTGCCGAGGTCGCGAAGACAGGCTCGCTTTATTTCGCTGTGGGCGCGGCGTACATCGCTATCGCGGCCCTGCTTGGCGTGACACTGGCACGACTGTTCTTTATTGGCGGTACAGATCGCACCCTCATTACCAGTGGAACCGCCATTTGTGGTGGCACCGCTATTGGTTCAGTGGCGCCGCTCATCGGCGCTAAAGCGGAGGAAACTGCTTGCGCGCTCGGGATTGTTTTTTTGCTGAACCTTGTGGCGCTCATTGTTTTTCCCTGGTTCGGAGAACAGATCGGGCTCAGTCAATCGCAATTTGGGGTTTGGGCAGCACTCGCCATCCACGACACCTCCTCAGTCGTTGGTGCGGCGCAAACATTCGGTGTCGAGGCCGCACAAACGGCCACCGTGGTTAAATTATCCCGGACGCTCTGGCTAATTCCGCTCGTGCTTTGGATCGGCCTTCGCTCCTCAAACCAAGGCCGAGTGCAAGTCCCTTATTTTGTGTTGTTCTTCATCGGCGCTTCGATTTTGGGTTCGGCCGGCGAGTGGCCTCGGCTTCTTCATTCGACCCTTAACCAAACGAGTGACGCACTGCTGATTGCCGCGCTATTTCTGATTGGCATCCAAATCGACCGTAACGCGCTTCGAGCAATGAGCGGTCGTGTGATCGGCTATGCGACATCGCTATGGTTAATCCTTATCCCTACGGCACTGGTTATCGCGGTGCTGATCGAACAGTAGGAGGTTTGAGCGACCGCATTTTAAAGTCTATGGGTTTAGACCCTCAGCGCCCTCGATCAGCGAGCAATGATAACCACTGATTCATCGCTAAGCGTGCATCAAACAGCCGGGGGTTCAGAAGGCCACAGTTGTAGGACCTGTCAGGGCAAAATCAACTGTTGAATCAGGCAGTCATCTCGACAAGCTCATAGATAGATTTGGGGGAGCGGTGACGCTCACGCTCTGCTGTGCGACTATCGTCACTCTGGAGGGGACCCTATGAAAATTTCTACCAGTATCACTGGCATTGACTACCAACACCTGGTTGACCATCTCAAGACACTCGAGTCAGCAGGGTTTTCGAGCGTCTCCACCCAAGAGAATCGGCTCAATCCTTTTCTCCCGCTATCTATCGCGGCAGCCGGTTCTCAGGCCCTTGAATTGAAAACCTCCGTTGCTATTGCGTTTGCCCGAAGCCCGATGGTGACGGCGCAGATTGCTTGGGAATTGGCGCGCGCCTCCGAAGGTCGATTTGTTTTAGGCCTAGGGAGCCAGGTCAAAAGTCACATCGAGCGCCGTTTTTCTCAGCCTTGGTCCGCTCCCGCGACTCGGATGCGCGAGGTCATTCAGGCCATCAGAGCCATTTGGCATAGCTGGAGCACCGGAGATCGGCTCGATTTCTCAAGCGAGCACTTCAGTTTCAATCTCATGACGCCAAATTTCACCCCTCCGCGATTACAGGGCAACCCGCCCCCTATTCATATTGCGGCCGTAGGTCCTGCGATGTTGCGTCTAGCGGCGAGGGAGTGTGATGGGGTAATGCTTCATTCGTTTTGTAGTCGCCACTATCTCACCGAAACCATCCTTCCTCTGATTGAGGAAACGCTTCAAAAGGCAGGGAAGCGTCGCAGTGACTTCGAAATCTCGGGTGGTGGGTTTGTTGTCACGGGCAACGACGAGGAAGAGATCAGCAAGCAGTTCGAATGGGTTCGCTCCCGAATCGCATTTTATGGGTCAACCCCAGCCTATTGGCCAGTGCTCGAAGCATCGGGTCAGACTGGTCTTGGCCAAGAACTGCTGGCTCTATCCAAGACCCAATCATGGGACGAGATGGCACGATTAATCGACGATGACCTTGTGTATGAGTTTGCTGCCGTGGGCAACCACAACTCAATCGCAAAGGCTGTGGCTGACTACTTCGGAGGACTGACCGACTCCATTGCCATCGACCCCAACACCTCGGTTGATGCACTTTCGGAAATCAGACACATACCAACCGGTGCCGACCAATGAACATCACCGTGTTAGGCGCTGGGAGCTGGGGCACCACACTGGCACACCTCATGTCTAGGAAACACAGCGTCTCTTTGTGGGCGAGGTCAGCTGCCTCGGTGAGCGAAATCAATGACCACAAAACGCTTAACCGTTACCTTGATGAAGCGAGCCTGCACCCTGACCTAACCGCCCATCATGAGCTGGAAGCTTCACTTCACGGCGCCGAGATTATTATCGTAGCCATTCCCTCCCAGAGCTTCAGGCAGGTTCTGGCCGAGGCATCACCTTTTGTGAACTCGGGAACGCCAATGATCAGCGTCAGTAAAGGGCTCGAGCTCACGAGTCGGCGCAGAATGACTGAGATCATACGCGATGAGTGCGAAGGCGCAGTGGCAGGGGTTTTGACTGGCCCTAATCTCGCGAAAGAAATCATGGCAGGCTTCGCGGCGGCGAGCGTTTTAGCTTTCGATCATGATGACGTAACCGCTGAGATTCAGGAGGCCTTACACACTCCTCTTTTTCGAATTTATCGAAATACTGATGTAATCGGTTGCGAGTTATGCGGTGTGCTCAAAAACGTCATCGCGATTGCAACCGGCATGAGCGATGGTTTGGGCGCTGGCGATAACACCCGATCCGCCATTATCACCCGGGGCCTCGCTGAAATATCTCGTCTTGGAGTAGCGCTCGGGGCCGCACCGGAGACTTTTGGGGGACTAGCGGGGATGGGCGACCTTGTTGCCACTTGCACCAGTGCCAAATCCAGAAACCGGACGGTTGGTTATCGACTGGGCCAGGGTGAGCGAATCGATGACATCCTGGCCTCAATGTTCATGGTGGCCGAGGGCGTTAAAAGTGTTGATGCGGTGCTCCACCTTGCTGATCAAATGAGCATCGATGTCCCTATATGCGCTGAGGTGGGAAGAGTCGTGCAAGGGAAAAGTGATGCTCGACGAGCGTTCCGTGAGATGCTGCGAGCAGGCGTGGGGGCTGAGGCTGACCCGTTCTAGTGCTGACGCTGCTCACTGCGCTGGTTATTCTTATAGCGCATTTCTTAACAGCGGTTCGGTTGATGTAGGTTTGGACCAAAACGCCCAAACGCACACTTCCAGTCAGGCCCATACCAACACGCTGGTTGCGGTTAGGCTGAGGCAGGCGCCATTCTGAAGTGCCCGACAAACCAATGCTCTCCCCCTCGATAAGCGAAAAGCTCCTGGCACGCCATGACAAACATGCGCCATCGCTGCCATTGGCGCGCTGGAGCGTCGGGATGCCCGCTTTTGGCAAGCGCGGCCAGCATCTGTCTCTTGTTTTGATCTAAGTTCCTGAGCCAATGCTCACAAGTCTTCGCATAGTGCTGCCCATTAACGGGCCATGCCTCCTCCAGCGACAAATGCCCCTGAAAATGCTCGGGCAAGTCAAAACTGGGCATCAAGCCCCCGGTAAAAAAATTCCGAGCCATCCAATCTCCATCCCCTTGATCCTCAAAAAAGTAGGGTTGATCCAAGTGGCAGAAGATATGAAAGAACAGTTTTCCGTTGGGATAGAGCCAGCCGGAAATTCGCTCGAAAAGCGCCTCGTAGTTCCGCATATGTTCGAACATCTCCACCGACACCACACGGTCAAACCGTTGATCGATCGAAAATTCGCGCATATCTGCGGTGATCACCGTCACGTTCTCGCACCCGAGTTGAGCCGCCTTTTGATCGATGAACGCCTTCTGGCTCGAGGAATTACTCACGGCAACGATCTGGCTGCTTGGAAACTGCTCCGCCATTGCGAGCGTTAGCGAGCCCCATCCGCAACCCAGCTCCAAAATCGAATGTCCATCGACAAGTTCAGCGCGCTCCATCGTCATGTTCAACATGGCGATTTCAGCTGAATCAAGATTGGATTCGGGTGACGCGTAAAACGCCGAGCTATATTTGAGTTTCGGGCCCAGCATAGCAACGAAAAAGTCAGCCGGAACTTCATAGTGCTGCTCGTTTGCTTCACCCGTCGCAATCGCAAGCGGCACTGCACGCATCGCGTCCGCAAAGGCAAGTTTCCCGGCCTCTGTTGAATTCAACCGATCTTGGCGCAACCGCTGCCGAAGAAGTCTACGGATCGCAATTCGAATTAAAGCGTCGGGAATCAACCCCCGCTCGGCCCAATCGATGAGTTGAGACAACATCTACGTTACCCCTCGCGAAACTGAGATTTATGAAATTGAAGGTGAACAAGACCAATCGCTCGTTCCCGGAACCCGGCCTCGCAATAAGCGAGATAGAATTCCCACATATTCAGAAACGCTTCAGACAGCTCCAGCTCGCTCATCTTTTTGCGCTGCAGCGCGAACTGGTCAGCCCAAGCTCGCATCGTCTCTGCGTAATGCCGAGTGAGATCATCCAATCCATATAGTCTGAGGCCTTGTTCTTCAGCGGATCCAATGCGGACTAACTCAGCCGCGCTTGCAAGCGCACCCCCTGGGAAGATGTATTTCTGGATAAAATCAACGGACTTGCTGGCCGCTTTGAATCGAGACTCAGCAATGGTGATGGCTTGTATTAGTAGGCTCCCCGAGGGCCTTAGCAACCGCGAACAGGTTTGAAAGAACAAAGGAAGGTAAGCCAAACCCACCGCCTCGATCATCTCAATCGACACCAATTTGTCGTACTGCCCCCTGAGCTTTCGATAGTCATCCTTTAGGAGCGTGATACGACCTTTAAGACCCCGCCTGGTAATTTCCTCATCTGCATACGCAAACTGCTCCTCACTAATCGTGGTTGTCGTGACATGACAGCCGTAGTGTTCAGCCGCATACATGGCAAATCCACCCCAACCGGTACCAATCTCGATCACTTCATCGGAGGGCTTGAGGTCTAGCTTTCTGCAGATGGCCTCGAACTTATTAATCGACGCCTTTTCCATGGAGTCTTCGCGGGTTACAAAAACGCCACCCGAGTAACTCATGGTCGGATCCAAGAATAGAGAAAAGAAGTCGTTACCAAGATCATAATGAGCAGCGATGTTCTTTTTACTCTGTGCAATCGTGTCGCGATTCAAAAAGTGATGCAGTCTTCGCAACGGCTTTTGCAAAAGATTCCATCCTCCGTCTAAGGCTTCGAGCACAGAACGATTGGCGAGAAACAATCTCAATACACCAACCAAATCATCGGTCTCCCAGTCACCCGCCATGTATGCCTCAGCGGCGCCTATAGGCCCACCGAGCACCATTTGACGATAGGCCCGAGACTGTTTGATACGAACCACTAAAGGGGTTGCCGTTTGATCCCCCGCATCCAGTATGACCTGGGTATCTTGCGTGATCTGTAAGCGCCCTACCGCGATGCCCGCAAGGCGCTTCACGAGTTGATTCCTGAACAAATCGCGCTCGACACCCCCTGGCCTGACTGGAACACGAGGCAACATAATGCTTGATGGTTTCATAGCGTCTTCCTCACACGCTCGTCGATCGATTCGTTCACTGTCTGAACATCCTTTGGTTTCCACTTTCACCACTCCGAGACGTTGCTGGTCACCTGACCCTATTCTCCAAGTGATTCAATCCTGTATTTACCTCGCGGTAAGCAATCTAATTGATCTCCCAGCGAGCGCTGTGACCTCTCTTCTGTCACTCTCCAAAAAACGCTAACCTAGGTGCCAATTGCTATCCATTCCCGGATGTAGTTCTCTATCTCTTTCTATCTCTGCCTCTGTTTTTCTCTACCTCTGTCTTTCTCGGGCTCTATCACTGACTCTATGCAGAGTTACTGACCTATCTCTAGGCGTCCGTATCTCTCGCTGTCCGTTCCTCTAACTTTCTCTACTCATCGGTCTCAGCTTTCAGATACCTCCAAATCCTTCCCAATTTAGCCCTTTGATTTGGCGCACTATCGCATGTGCCCGATCACGCACGGCGTCGTTGACTGACTAGCTCGACAAACCATTGGCTAACGGGCTACAGGTGGCGCGCTTGTGCCACCAGGGTGTCGAAAAAAAGGCACTCTTTTGATCCAAAGGAGAAACGCTTGCCAATAAATTCTGCGCATCACGGACAAGGTGATCCACGGGAAGTTAACGATGAATCGACGAAACTCCGAAGGGCCAAAATCCTCTCGGGTGAAATGAAATCCAGACGTAAAAACGTGTGCCTCATCACTAGAAACGCGAATTGTCAGGGCTGCGACATCGTTTGGTTCTGGGGTCTCAAAACGATAAGTCAGCGCCATTGGCAAAAAGGGTGACACATGGAATGCCTTGTCAACGGGGTCCGTAAAAGGTGGCTTTAAAACATAGACATGGCGCTCACCCCAAGGTGTGTTGTGCACTTCGACAACAAGATGAGACAGTGCACCTTCCTTGTCTTTGCAATAAAAAACGGCGATTGGATTCATCAACACGCCAAGCATGCGCCACATCGCAAGCAGATAAATCT
>CAJXDD010000041.1:0-15332 GCA_913052075.1 uncultured Gammaproteobacteria bacterium | reverse complement strand
AAGCATCACAGATGAATGATTACCCAAGACAGAACCCGGCTTATGGTCGACTCCCCTTACTTTGTCTTGCCAGTTTGTCTTCCTTATTCCGGCGTTCGGCATTTCAATCAGCCCATCTCGATGCCCTAATTCTAAAAAAACTCCCATTTTAACAGTGCATACTGAGCTCGTGATCCTTTTCCCTTTGAGCATTGGCGCCGTTTTGAGACCGTTAGCCCAGCACTAACCATTGCTGTGTTGTATCGTTATCTGGGCGCTAATCACGCCAACGGCGGTGCTGTCTCTACTTTGCCACTTTTGGCGTGCGTTTAAACCAAGTGTACCGGTCAGTTTTAGGTGCAGAGGCTGTAGAGAAACCGCTTTTGAGGCATCTGCTCAGCGTCTCGTTCAATTAGCAATCCGAGAGCTGTAAGGGGATCGTCGCTTCTTCTGCGCAATGTCGGCTATACATCGAGAAAATCAAGCAGTGTTGTGTTATTCCCTGGTCTTAAGAAATCACATTAAGAACCTTTCTCATACCGATGTAAAAAATGACGATCTTTGTGAATAGCTTTTCTTTGCCCGGAAGGCTCTCTAAGCCCTTGTCTAATAAAGAAAAAAGCTGAATTTCGGCGCTTGACATTAACCATCTCGGAAATTAATGTCTCAAGTGCAGAAATGTGGGTTTTTGTGGGAATTAGTGGGCATTGATGGAGCAGCAGCAATGTTTCGTGGGGTGAATCACATCAATATGGATACGAAGGGGCGTCTAACCGTGCCCACTCGATATCGTGATGAGATCAACTCGCTCTGCGATGGCAGGATGGTCGCGACGATTGATACCGAGGAGCGCTGTTTACTGATTTATCCTCAGCCGGCTTGGGACGATATTCAGCGCAAGGTTGAAGCGCTACCCAGCTTTAACTCAGCTGCGAGGAGAGTTCAAAGACTGCTGATAGGACACGCCACCGATATTCCAATGGACCGCAACGGGCGCCTGCTCGTAACTCCCCCGCTCAGAGAATATGCACGACTCAGCAAAAACGCAGTGCTCCTCGGGCAGGGCAACAAATTGGAGTTGTGGGACGAAATGCTTTGGACTGAGCGAAGAGAGCAGTGGCTTGATGAGGAGTCTGAAGCTCAGCTTCCAGAGGAACTGAAATCTTTATCGTTATAAGGAAGGCTGGCGTTGGCGCACATTCCTGTTCTCCTTGAAGAAGCCGTGAACTGTCTGGTGCATTCATCCGATGGTATCTACGTTGACGGCACATTTGGCCGAGGAGGGCACGCCTCTCTGATACTGGCACATCTATCCGGTAGAGCGAGGCTGCTCGTGATGGATAAAGACCCTGCTGCGATGGATGTTGCAGCTGCTCTAGTCGAAAAGGATAAGCGAGTGACGGCGACGCATAGTGCCTTCTCTAATCTTAAAAGTGTGGTCGAGTCGGCAGACCTCAACTTTGTCGACGGCGTTCTCCTGGATCTAGGTGTTTCTTCGCCTCAACTGGATCAGAGCGACCGAGGATTTAGCTTTATGCGCGATGGACCGCTCGACATGCGGATGGATGTGACCACGGGCGAAACGGCAAGCGCTTGGTTGGCTAGGGTCAGTTTTGAGGAGCTGAGAGCTACGCTTAAGGCCTATGGAGAGGAGCGGTCGGCTGGAAAGATTGCGGCCCGGATTGTTGAATCAAGAGACAAGCATCCTATTACGTCCACCCATCAGTTGGCTGACATCGTTGCATCAGTGCTTCCAGAAGGACGACAGAAGCGGCATCCCGCCACAAAGACATTTCAGGCTATTCGTATTGTCATTAATGAGGAGCTGCGAGAGTTGGAGGCAGGCCTTGCAGCTGCGGTGGCGGTACTAGCGCCGCGTGGTCGACTCGTTGTTATTAGTTTCCATAGTCTTGAAGACCGAACGACCAAGCAGTTTATGCGTAGTTTGACGACGCCACCGCCTATTCCCAGGAAATTGCCTATCCAGAACACGGAGTTCCAAACCAGCTTTAAATTGGTTGGAAAATGGAAGCCTTCTGCCGCTGAAGTGGATCGAAATCCTCGAGCTAGGAGCGCGGTGATGCGGGTGCTGGAGAAAGTGGCGTGATTGGCAAAGGGGTGCTTGTCCAGTGTCGCAATTATTTTTGGACGCCTTCGGGAAGAAGATCGATGGTACTGGTTTTAGTGTTTTTGGTCAGTGCACTCTCTGTCATTTACGTCTCCCACGCAACCCGGGCTCTGTACGCTAGCCTTCAAACAGCGCAGCATGCGAGCGATACCTTAGATAGTGAGTATGAAAAATTATTGCTCGAACAGAGCGTTTGGGCCGGGTATAACCGGGTCGACCAACTGGCTAGAGAAACCTTGCAAATGCGCTCGCCGGATCAGACTAATTTACTGGTCGTTAGGCCTCAGGTGGAGCCACTACCACGAGACGAGGCGCTTTGATGACAGCCACTTTAAAGGTGCACATCGCGCTCTTCTTGTTTATCGCTGCAATGTTGGCGATGGCCGCGAGACTCGTGCAGTTGGAGGTCGAGGAAAAAGACTTTCTACAAGATCAAGGAGATGCGAGAACGATTCGCATGCAGAAGATCAATGCCCATAGGGGTATGATTCTTGATCGCCGCGGTGACCCTCTCGCGGTCAGTTCGCCAGTTGTTTCCCTCTGGACAAATCCGTCAGAGCTGCCTGACGATGAGGTCCGAATCCGTGCCTTGGCCTCAGGCTTAGGAGTTACGCTTGATGAGTTCAGGTCGAAGATGACTCGTGCGACCGGGCGCAATTTCGTGTACCTCCGCAGGCGTATTTCCCCTCCTGAAGCTGATCTAATCTTAAGTCTCGGAATTCCAGGTGTTTATGGTGAGAGGGAATACCATCGGTTCTACCCGGCGGGAGAGGTGACGGCTCATGTGGTCGGGTTTACCGACATCGACGATCGCGGACAAGAAGGGATAGAGCTCTCTTTCGATCATTGGCTCAAAGGCGAGCCCGGAAAGAAAAAGGTTCTTAAGAACCTGTATGGCGAGGTCGTCAAGGATTTGATGCCGATCGCAGAGGCTGTGCCTGGCCGGGCGTTGCAATTGTCGATTGATCAGAGATTGCAATTTTTGGCCTACCGTGAGCTTAAATCTGCAGTGCAGCAATACGAGGCCCTGTCAGGTTCGATGGTCTTACTGGACGTCCACACTGGCGAGATCCTTGCCATGGTCAACCAGCCCTCCTACAACCCAAACAATCGCATTCAGCTCGACCTAAGTTCCGTCAGGAATCGGGCAATAACCGATACTTTTGAACCCGGCTCAACTGTCAAACCGCTTACCGTTGCAATCGCGCTCCAGTCTGGCAAGCCAGCGGATTTTATTGTAGATACCCACCCCGGTTTCATGCGAGTTGGGAATGCCGTGATCAGGGACCCGCGTAATCGTGGCGAGCTTGACTTGGGTGGCATCCTCGCCCACTCAAGTCAGGTCGGCATTAGCCGACTAGCGCTGATGGTCAACGAATACGATGTTTGGAATTTATTTCAAAAGTTGGGCTTTGGGGAAGTGACGGGTATTGGTTTTCCCGGAGAGAGTAGCGGCTTCCTGCCCAATCGGCGACGATGGAAAGATGTGGAGAGGGTGACCTTTGCCTACGGGTATGGTCTAACAGTCACGCCCTTGCAGCTTGCACAAGCCTACCAAACTATTGCCTCCGGGGGGGTCAAACAAAGTGTTGGTTTAATTAAGGATCCGGTTCTTAAGTCAGAGCGGGTAATGACCGAAGACATTGCGGTCGCATTGCAGTCGATGCTTCATCGGGTGGTGACCGAAGGGACCGGCAAAAAGGCAGCGATTGAGGCATACGAGGTTGCGGGGAAAACGGGGACCGCTCGTAAGCTAGGCGAGCGAGGTTACGATGACCAACGTCACATCGCGTTCTTTGCTGGATTTGCCCCTTTGCCATCCCCGCGATTCGTCGGCGTTGTGGTGATTAATGAACCCAAGACGGCCTCCGTAGGAGGGGGCAGCATTGCTGCGCCCATATTCTCGAGAGTGATGCGGAGTGTCCTGAGGCTGAATAGCGTGCTACCCACTTTTGTGCAGGAGGCTGTATGAACCTGCGTGAGCTAACGCAAGACGACGGCATGCCATCGATAGGCGTCGACGGGATGACGCTGGATAGCCGTTTTGTCCAAGAGGGTGATCTGTTCGTTGGGTTAGCTGATGACGCAGACACCCGCAGTAAGCATGTGAGCGAAGCCTTCTCAAAGGGTGCGGTGGCAGCCATGGTTGTTGGTCCTGTTGAGAAGGCGACGGAGCTGCCGATTTTTGTTGCTCGCGATCTTCGTGACCGGCTAGGCGATCTCGCTGATCGTTTTTTTGGAGAGCCTTCGTCATCGTTTAAGTTGCTCGCGGTGACCGGAACCAATGGCAAGAGTTCAGTTGCGCATCTTGGTGCACAAGCGCTGAACCTTTTGTCCGTGTCCGCAGGCATGATTGGAACACTGGGGACCGGTCGACTCAGTGGCTTGAAGCCAGCGATGCTCACAACGCCTGATGTGTTAAGCCTCCACAGCGAATTTGCAGCGCTCAAAGCCTGCGGAGCCGAAGTTGTCCATATGGAGGCGTCCTCGCATGGTATTGATCAAAACCGATTACAAGGGGCTCGCATCGATGCCGCAGTTTTTACCAATCTGACTCATGACCATCTGGACTATCACGGTTCTTTCGAGGCCTATGGTGAGGCGAAGGCGAAATTGTTTCGTCGAGCAGGTCTTGATGTTGCGATCATTAATATTGATGACGCGTTTGGGCGGGAGTTGACCGGAAGGACCAACGCAAAACGAGTATTAACTTACGGGATTGAGAGCGACACGGCCGATATCTCCGCTGCTGCGATCCAAACAACCCCCATTGGCAGCCGTTTTCAGCTCAGGATTAAGGGGTCTAGTCGGTCTGCTGAGTGCAGGCTGTTAGGCGATTTTAATCTGAGCAACTTACTTGCTGTCTCCGGCTGGCTTCAAGACTTGGGTCACTCATTGGACTCGATAGTTGAGATACTGCCTATGCTCGAGCCCCCGCCTGGGCGTCTAGAACGTGTTTCTGCACCAAGGGGTGCGTTATTTATCGATTTTGCTCACACACCCGACGCCGTTCAAAGTACATTGAAGACGATAGCCCAGCATTACTCTGGTCGGATCATCACGGTTATTGGATGTGGGGGTGATCGGGACCGCACTAAGCGTCCAGTGATGGGGCGTTTGGCAGCACAGCTGAGCGATATTGCGATTTTTACGAGCGATAACCCACGGTCCGAACCACCCCTTCAGATCGTTGAGGAAATGCTTTCCGACCTACCTGCAGATGCAAACTCGTTGGTGGAGTTAGACCGAAGTCTGGCGATTGAAAAAGGTATTGATCTGCTCGCTGCCTCCGATGTGCTTGTCATTCTGGGCAAAGGTCACGAACGTTTTCAAGAGATAGATGGGGTCTCACATCCTTTTTCCGATCGTGAAGTGGTAGAAGCTTGTTTCGCCCGGGGAGCAGGCCGCCATGACTAACGTAGTGGTAGGCTTTGGGCGGACGGGTCGCTCCGTTGCTCGCTTTTTTGAGGAGCGTGCCGTGTCTTTCTGGGTGGCCGATGACCACCTGGACGGAAAAGCAAAGGCAGAGCTGAGTGCGCTTCAGCATTGTGAGGGCGTCTCGACGCTCGCGGAACTGTCGCCTGTAACTGGCCAAACTTGGATCGTTAGTCCTGGTATCCCGCTCACGCGACCCCTTTTTCAGCGCGCCCAAGATCATGGTGTTGAATTGATCAACGACTTGCACCTCTTTGAGCGAGAAGTGGCCGGCTTGTTGGTTGGGGTGACTGGCTCTAACGGCAAGTCAACGGTAGTCGCCATGATCGACCATATCGCTAAGTCTCATCAAATTCGCTCGATCGCTGCTGGAAATATCGGGTTACCAGTCCTCGATACGCTAGGCGAGAGACCTGAGCTCACGGTGATAGAATTTTCGAGTTATCAATTAGAGCTAGATCCAGTAATCAACCTTCATGTCGGCGCGCTGATTAATCTGATGCCCGATCATTTAGACCGCTATCCATCGATTGATGTGTACTACAAGACCAAGGAAAAGATTCTTGGGGCTTCAGACAAGGTAGTCTGTTTTGATACTTGGCGCGTCGAGCGAGCTGAGCAGGCTCTTAAAGCGTCTACCCAGGATTGGCTGTGGGTCGAGCAAGTGCGTCGAAGTGAGGACGGTTCAGTTGGCACCAAAAGGGGTGTGGAGGTGATTGATACTGGCAAATCCTATCGCTTCAAGCATGCAGGTGCGGAGGGAGAAATTCATAAACATGGCGTTTGGTTGGGTCGACACAATAGTTTGAACGCAGCTTCTGCGATCAGTGTTTCGCTGTGCTTGGGCTTGCCGTTCGAGTCATCCCTTGCGGCCTTGAAGTCGTTCACGGGTCTCGCCCATCGGTGCGAAGTGGTCGACACAGGAAACGGGGTGACCTGGGTCAACGACTCCAAAGCCACTAACGTGGGAGCAGCAGTCAGCGCTATACGTAGTTTTGGCGATGGCGCTCCCTTGATTTTGATTGCTGGTGGCCAGGCGAAGCAGGAAGACTACGGTCTGTTGGCCGGAACCCTCTCTGAGATGGCGTCGATCAAGGGTGTTCTGCTGTATGGTGAGGCAGCCGGACTCATCAGCGAACAATTAGGAGAGTCGTTTCACCAAGAGGTCTTCGAAGACCTCGTTAATGCCATCGCCAGTGCGCATGCCATGTCCCTTCATGGAGATGTGGTTCTATTTTCGCCGGCCTGCTCGAGTTTTGACCAGTTTCAAGACTTTGAGGCGCGCGGCAACGTATTCAGGCGGTGCGTCTTGGAGTTAGTCGCGTGAGTGCGGTGAAGCTTTCGTCTTCAGTCATGGAAAGCAGGGCGCCGCTCGATCAATTGGTCGCTGGGTCGGCAGCCTTTCTGCTGTTGCTTGGCTTTGTGATGGTGGGTTCAGCGTCCACAGAAATATCTGCTCGTAATTTCGGTCATCCTTTCTATCTGCTTGTAAAACACAGCTCCTTTATTGCACTTGCAGTTGTTGGATTGCTCGCGACGCTCGTTATTCCCATACGAACATGGCAGCGCTTGCATATCATTGCTTACCTTGGTGCGCTCTTGCTGCTGATTTGTGTACTGATTCCTGGTGTTGGACGAGAGGTCAATGGCGCGACGCGTTGGATTCCTTTGGGCTTTTTCACACTTCAGGGCTCCGAGTTTGTCAAAGTATTGGCCGCTATGTTCATCGCTGGGTATGTGGCCAGGCCGTCAGGTGTGAGTCCATCAACGCTGCCAGGTTATCTATTACCCATTGGACTTACGCTCTTCCTGAGTGTGTTGCTCCTTGCGCAGCCTGACTTTGGCGCGGTGATTGTTATGATGAGTGGAGTGTTGGCGGTGTTGTTTTTCGTCAAAACCCCGATGAAATATTTTTTGCCGACAGTGTTGGTCGGCATTGGTGTAGTTGCCTTACTAATCTATCTGCAGCCCTATCGAATGGCCAGATTGGTCGCTTTCACTGATCCTTGGGCGCACCAATATGGCGGGGGCTATCAACTGACACAGGCCTTAATTGCTATCGGGCGCGGTGAATGGCTGGGCTTAGGGCTTGGCAATTCGGTTCAGAAACTATTTTATTTGCCCGAGGCACATACTGATTTTTTGTTCTCGATCTTGGTGGAGGAACTGGGCATTGCTGGGGCACTTCTCACCTTGCTCGGATTTGGGGTCCTCGTGGGTCGTGGGCTTATTATCGCAAAGCACTCGCTCAGAGTCGATTTTGTCTTTCATGGCGCTCTTGCAGCAGGTATCAGCGTGATGCTCGGCGTTCAGGCGCTCATTAATCTTGGCGTCAACCTGGGTCTTTTACCGACGAAAGGCCTCACGCTACCGCTGATGAGTTTTGGCGGGAATAGTTTGTTAGTTAGTTGCTTGATGATCGGGCTCTTGCTTCGAGTCGAGTGGGAGATCAGACAAGCGCCGCCACCTCCCAATGCGAAAGGAGGTCGCTCGTGACTCGACGTCTCGAACAACTGTCCCTTGCGGAGATGGGCAGGGTTAAATCCATTCATTTTGTTGGTGTTGGTGGTTCTGGCATGAGCGGGATCGCGGAGGTGCTGGTCAATCAAGGATTTGAGATTTCCGGCTCGGATCTAGCCGAGAGCAAGGTAACACAGAGATTGCAATCCTTGGGCGTGAAAGTGTTTCTGGGGCATCGCGAAGCGCACGTGGAGTGTCGAGATGTCGTTGTCGTCTCGAGCGCGGTTGATGATGCGAATCCAGAGATCAGGGCAGCCAAGGAAAAACGCATCCCAGTCATTAGACGTGCCGAGATGCTGGGCGAGCTAATGCGCTACCGGTTCGGAATAGCTGTGGCGGGAACTCATGGTAAGACCACGACGACAAGCATCGTTGCGAGTTTATTTGGCGCCGCTAACAAAGATCCTACTTTCATCATTGGTGGTTTGTTAAAAGGTGTGCAAAGTAATGCGAAGCTAGGCTCTGGGCGCTATTTGATCGCTGAGGCCGATGAAAGTGATGCTTCATTTGTGCATTTGCTGCCGATGATTACGGTGCTGACCAACGTGGACCGAGATCATTTGGTTAATTACGACGGAAGTTTCAGCAAGCTGAGAGAGGCGTTTTTAGGGTTTATCCACAACCTGCCGTTTTATGGCCTGCTCATTGCGTGTGTGGATGATCCTATCGTTGCATCGATGATCCCCCAGATTACTAGGCCAATCATCACTTACGGGTTTTCGGAGAATGCTGATGTGCGTGCTGAGAGGTGGCGTCAGGTGGAAACGACCTCATTTTTTGATGTGGTCGTTCAGGCTACAGGCGACCGATTCCCAGTACAGATTTCTATGCCAGGCAGGCACAACGTCCTGAACGCCCTAGCCGCTACCGCAGTCGCCATCGATCAAGAGTTGGAGCAGTCGGCCATTCAACTTGGGCTTGCCGAGTTTTCAGGTGTTGGTCGTCGTTTTGAAGTGTTGGGTCGGTGTTATGCGGACGGTTCTCATTTTATGTTGGTAGACGATTATGGACATCATCCTAGCGAGGTTCGAGCCACTATCGATGCTGCACGCGCTAGTTGGCCCGATAGACGAGTGGTTATGGTCTATCAGCCTCATCGCTACTCTCGAACTAGCGAATTATTTGACCAATTTGTTGAGGTGCTTAAATCCGTCGACGTTCTGCTCCTAACGGAGGTTTACCCCGCAGGAGAGATGCCTATTCCTGGTTCGACAGGGTTCGATTTATATGAGCGACTCAGATTGGAAATGGGAGAGCGCGCACATTGGGCTGAGTCGATTGCTGTGGCGAGGGATCATATAGCCTCGATCATCGAAAATAACGATATTTTGTTGACGCAGGGTGCGGGTGAAACAGCAACGCTCGCGGCAGAGCTTCAGGCCCGTTACCACTTTAAAGAGCCGCAAGTAGAATTGGTTGAGAGAGGGGGCGCTTAACGTGTTGAGATTGATTGGTTGGAGCTTGCTAATCATTGGAGTCATTGTTGCGGCCGCTCAAGTAAGAGGCCTGACACCGACCGAGAAAGAGGTTGGTTTGGTGCAGATTATTGGTGAGATTGATGATCGGCGACGCGCTGATCTTCGCTCAGCACTGACTAGTATTGCGTCCGATCTCGGTGATATTGACAGCGTGAAATCAAGTCTCGAACGAATCGATTGGGTTGCACGTGTAGATGTTACTTTGCGTTGGCCAAGTAGGTTAGTGGTGGAGGTTGAGTCTGAGATCCCTATCGCCTATTGGAATGACCTTGGGTTTATTAATCAGCAAGGGACAACTTTCAGTTCTCCCCTGCTGACTGGATTTGACCTCCCTCACCTGCACGGGCCAGCTGATCAATTAGATGCAGTGATGCGCACTTATCAGCGAGTCAGTCAGATGCTGACGCGGGACAAAATCAAGGCGCTCTATGTTCGCGAGCGCGGATCTGTCGAGGTCGAGTTAGATAATGGCTGGTCAATCCTTCTTGGGAGAGAGGAACTAATGGATCGACTGTCACGAGCGTTGGCCGTTACAGACCGATTAAAGGCTCACAGTGTCAAGGAGACGCAGATTCGAATTGATGCTCGGTACCCAGATGGTGTCGCGCTCAATAGCTCACTTCCTACCCTGAACCAGATGTGGTCATCAAATGCGGACGTTACAACGAGGGATAACCTATGAATCGGAGTGTGGCTGGTCGTATGGTCGTTGGACTAGATATCGGGACGTCCAAAATAGTTGCCATTGTTGGAGAGCTTGGTCCAGAAGGGCAGTTAGAAATTATTGGAATCGGAAGCCATGCCTCGCGTGGGTTAAAGAAAGGCGTAGTCGTAAACATTGACTCAACTGTTCAATCCATTCAACGAGCGGTTGAAGAAGCCGAGCTTATGGCGGGTTGTCAAATACAGTCTGTCTTCGCTGGTATCGCTGGCAGCCACATTCGTAGCATGAGCTCTCACGGGATAGTTGCAATTCGTGATCGTGAGGTTTTCCAGCCAGACATTGATCGAGTTATTGATGCAGCGCAGGCTGTTGCGATTCCGGCAGATCAAAAAATTCTCCACATTCTGCCTCAGGAATTTCTGATTGATAGCCAGGAAGGGATCAAAGAGCCGCTTGGCATGTCTGGGGTCCGCCTGGAAGCGAAGGTTCACTTGGTTACATGTGCGGTGAATGCAGCACAAAACATCGAGAAGTGTATTCAGCAGTGCGGTCTAGCCGTTGACGACATCATTCTGGAGCAGTTGGCCTCAAGTTTTGCGGTGTTGACGGACGATGAAAAAGATTTGGGGGTCTGCTTGGTTGATATAGGCGGCGGTACCTCTGATATCGCTATTTTCACGGAGGGTGCGATTAAGCACACCGCGGTGATCCCTATCGCGGGGGATCAAGTGACTAATGATATTGCGATGGCACTTCGAACGCCGACGCAAAACGCGGAGGAAATCAAGATTAAATATGGATGTGCACTGGCCTCTCTTGCTGGTGAAAACGAGACAATAAAAGTGCCCAGCGTGGGCGAGCGCGATGACAGGGATTTATCGAGACAAGCGCTAGCCGAAGTGATAGAGCCGCGGTACGAGGAGCTGTTCACTTTGATTCAGGCAGAGCTTCGTCGTAGTGGTTTTGAAGATCTGATCCCTGCGGGCATCGTCCTTACTGGGGGTACGTCAAAAATGGAAGGGGTCGTTGAGCTTGCCGAGGAGATTTTTCATATGCCGGTAAATATCGGAAAACCAAAGAGTGTCGCTGGTCTCTCAGATATCGTGAGAAACCCGATCTATGCCACGTCTGTCGGGCTGCTGCAGTACGGTTTGGGGAATGATCCCCAATCTCACGGAGCTCACCGAAGCGAGACGCAAAGCGGTTCAATATGGCAGTCAGTCAAAAGCTGGTTGCTTGGACAATAACAACCTTGGATAAATCGGTCAGGAGAATCATCCATGTTTGAACTAGTAGATAACTCGCCGCAACACGCGGTCATTAAGGTCATCGGAGTGGGAGGTGGCGGCGGCAATGCTGTCCAGCATATGGTGGACAAGCAGATTGATGGAGTGGACTTCATTTGCGCGAATACCGACGCTCAAGCGTTGCAACGCATGAGATCTGGAACTCTCCTTCAATTGGGTCACGATGTAACAAAGGGGCTTGGTGCGGGAGCTAACCCAGAGAGAGGAAAGCAAGCCGCGATCGAGGACAAGGAATTGTTGCGCGAGTCGCTCGAAGGTGCGGATATGGTATTTATTACGGCTGGCATGGGTGGTGGTACTGGAACCGGCGCGGCTCCCATCGTCGCGCAAATCGCCCGCGAGCTTGGAATTCTGACTGTCGCTGTGGTGACAAAGCCTTTCCCTTTTGAAGGCAAGAAGCGAATGAATATTGCGGAGCAAGGAATTGCTGAGTTGTCGGAGTATGTCGATTCGCTCATTACGGTGCCCAACGAAAAGTTGTTGAACATCATGAATGATGACACGCCTTTGCTTCAGGCGTTTTCAACCGTAGATGACGTACTGCTTGGCGCGGTTCAGGGAATTGCTGATCTCATCATTCGACCAGGAATGATAAACGTTGATTTTGCTGATGTAAGGACGGTGATGTCTGAAATGGGCATGGCTATGATGGGGTCTGGTTTAGCACAGGGTGACAACCGGGCCATCGAGGCTGCTGAGGCTGCCGTCCGCTCTCCATTGCTTGAAGATATTGATATTTCTGGTGCGAAGGGGCTGCTGGTAAATATTGCTGCAGGTTTGGACATTACGCTCACAGAATTCTCGGAAGTAGGATCGACGGTTGAGGATTTCGCTTCAGAGAATGCAACTGTCGTTATCGGAACGGTGATCGACCCAGCTATGGGAGACGAAATGCGTGTAACGGTGGTTGCAACTGGGCTTGGGCTTGATGAAGATCAGAAGACCGCTGAATTCCAGACTGAGCTTCGCAAGCGTTTAGCAGGAAATGGCGTGCCTGACTATGGGGTCTTGGATAAGCCGACAGTTATTAGAAATAAAGCAGCGGGTGAGGGTAAAGGGGATGTTAAGCAGCAGGATCTAGAGTATCTTGATATTCCGGCTTTTTTGAGGCGCCAGGCTGACTAAGAAAGCATCTTAAGTAAACTGACCGAATTGGGGCGCGCTACTCCTGTAACGCGCCCTTTTTTTTGGCAAAAATTATTAATCCGATACTAAAGTTAAGAAATATTCGGTTTAGTGTGTAAGTTTGCAACTTTTCTCCACTATTGGGGTCAATATTGGAGTAATTCCGTAGGTTTTTTAGGTGAGGTTTGCTAACATTCGGGCCGTTTTGAAACAGGTCGGCTAGGAAGCCACCCTAAAACTGTCGACCAGGCGGTCAAAATGTCGCGGCGAGTGGAAGCGTTTGCGCGAATTAAGGCGGAAGGGTTTCAAGCGAAGGATTTGGAATGATCAAGCAAAGAACATTAAAAAACGCGATTAGTGCGACAGGCATTGGTCTGCATACTGGCGAGAAGGTGCGCTTAACGCTGCGGCCTGCGCCAATCAACACGGGTATTCGTTTTATCCGAACGGACCTTAGCCCTGCTGTTGAGATTCCAGCACAGCACGCAGCTGTTTCAGACACCCAGCTTGCGACTACAGTTGGCGAGGGAAGCGCCCGCATATCCACTGTCGAACACCTGATGGCGGCATTGAGTGGAATGGCGATCGATAACCTCTACATAGACATCAGTGGGCCGGAGATGCCGATTATGGATGGCAGCTCGGCGACCTTCGTTTTTTTGCTTCAGTCAGCGGGTATTGAGCTCCAGCGCGCTGCCAAACGTTTTTTGCGGATCAAAAAACCGGTCACGGTGAAGGGTGGAGAGCTTAGCAACGATTTTGGGCAATCTGTTGAAATCAGGCCTTACGACGGATTTAGGTTATCGCACACTATTATTTACGATAACGCGGTCATTAAGCGTCAGCAGGCAACCATTGATTTTTCTGAGACAGATTTCACCAAATCTGTTAGCAGAGCGCGCACTTTTGGGCTCATGCAGGAGTTCGAGCAGTTGCGCGAAATGAATCTTGCAAAGGGCGGCAGCTTAGATAACGCCATCGTTGTTGATGAATACCGCATATTGAATCCTGACGGTTTACGCCATGAAGACGAATTCGTTAGACACAAAATATTGGACGCGATCGGTGACCTCTACCTTCTGGGATATAGTCTGATCGGTGAATTCGTCGGATTTAAATCTGGGCACACAGAAAATCACCTGCTCAGGAAAGCCTTGCTTGAAAATGCATCAGCCTGGGAGTTGGTTACGTTTGGTGATGACGCCACGGTGCCTACAGCTTATGCAGGGCTCCCCAATCCCGAAGTTGCGAGCTAGCTAGCGGGAATTTTTCCTTCGCGACGAGAGGGACTCAAAGACTCTTTTCAGTCTTGGATCTGACACAAGTTCGGCTTGTTCGGCTAACAAAGCGCTAGTTTCCTTCGATATTGGGGTGGGCTCTCGGCTTGATCTTGCCCATTCGGTCACGCCCTTATCACTTGATGCCCAGCCGGGCTGAGATCCCACCCGGATATCGATGTTGGTAAAAGGTTTCTTAAGGACTGTTTCGACTCTGGGCAAGATTGATTGGGACCGGTAGCGTAGTCGGGTGGCAAGGGAGCCATCGTGGACTTGCAGAACGAGGGTCGCTCCCTCTGCGCGGCAAACAGAGACAGAGAATCCCAGTTCACTGGATAGCTCGTCACTCAATCGACCGAGCCCTTTGGCTTGCTTCACCAACTGCCTGGTGACTTTGCTGGCGGGGGTGTCGAGCTGATTGAGAAGATGGTCTTGCATGAGGGTTTCGAGGCGTCTTCTGGTAATATGAGGATGCGATAAATGGTCAGCGTATGAAAGTTATCATAGTCAGTGATAAAGCCCGCTACTTCAATACTTTGGTGTTAGGTCCAAAAAGTCTGCTGCTCGCAGTAATGGTATGTTTGGTCGCTGTTATTGTCTTTGCAGTGGCTTGGCGTCACTACATACAGACAGATGCCCGGCTGGCTGTGACTTCGCTTGTAATGATGAAGAGAGACATCGAGCTTCAAACTGCAGAGATCGCAGCTCTTGAAACCACTGTATATCGCAATCTCCGAGCTAGTGCGGTTGAAATCGCTCGGTTGGAGAACCAAATGGCCCGCGTGAATGCGTTGGGTCAACGTCTAACAGAGCTATCTCCCTGGGACATTAGTGAATTCGACTTCTCAACAGAACCTGGGCTCGGTGGCTTGCGGGACATTGAGGAGGATACGGCCGGGTTGGATGAGATGGCTGGCGAGCTTAATCTCGATGAGGGCGAATTAACTGCAGCATTAAGAACTCTTTCAAGGTCACTCACAGATCGGTCTGCTCAATTAGAAGTGATCGAGCGAGTCATGTTGGGAGAGCATCGGGAAGCTAATCGATCACTGGCAGGAAAACCTGTTTTGAAAAGTTGGGTATCCTCAAATTTCGGCATGAGAACTGACCCAATCACCGGTCGAAGAGCGTGGCACAATGGCATCGATATTGCCAGCAAAGAGGGAGCACCCGTCATCGCAATGGCGCCTGGTGTGGTGACGTTTGCGGGAACGAAGCCTGGTTACGGCAAAGTCGTGGACATCGACCATGGAGGCGGGATCAAGACACGCTATGCTCATCAACGCGAGCTTTCGGTTGAAACGGGCTTCTTCGTTCGCAAGGGGCAGCAAATTGGAGAGGTGGGGAGTACGGGTCGCTCCACCGGACCGCATGTCCACTATGAAATTCATAAAAACGGGCGTTCAATCGATCCGGCCC
>CAJXDD010000040.1:0-15704 GCA_913052075.1 uncultured Gammaproteobacteria bacterium | reverse complement strand
GCTCTTGAGAGGTCCTGAGGTCCAACTCAAACGTCCAGGCAGTGGGTGGCTGCCGATAAAGGTACGCAAAGCTCTCTGCAATTTGTTCCAGATTGATCAAGCCGCCTTCGCCCAACCGCTCAGCATAAGCTGGAAATCCCTCAGTGATTTTATCGCCATTAATTGGACCATCGATAACAACGTGACCAACGTGAATTCCTTGCTCGGCATACTCTTTAGCCATCGCTTGAGCGAGATTCCGTAGGGCCCCTTTTGCGGAGTTAAAGGCACCAAAATTAGCTCGTCCCCGCAGAGAGGCGCTGGCTCCGGTGAAGATCAGTGTGCCTCCTGATGCCTGCATTGAACGAACCGCCTTGCGACCAAATAAAAATCCGCCAAAGCAACAAACTCTCCATGTCGACTCAAAGTAGTCCGCATCCATATCGATGATCGTGCCAGGGAAATTATTACCAGCGTTGTAGATGGCAACACTTATCGCGCCTAGCGAGCGAGCCTCTTCAAACAATTGCTCGATATCTTGCTCTGAGGTCGCATCTGCGACGCAAAGGCTCGCTTTGCCACCAAGCGACTGAACCTCCTCAACAACAGCCGAGAGCGAGGACTCGGTTCGCCCTGACACCAGCACGTGCAGGCCCTCTTGGCTCATGCGTCTGGATAGCGCTGCGCCAAGGCCATTCTTTGGCCCAACGCCTAAGACGACTGCCACTTGAGTATTCTCCGCCATATTCGTTCCTCATTCTTGGCGAACCGATCGCCCTTGATTGATATAAGTTAGGTTGATGTGAATCTGATTAGTGTTACTGAGAATGGTTTTACCGGACTTGATTTACCTGGGCCTATTCACGAATGCAAACCATTCATTCGCCTGCAGTGAACTCGAGGGGCTATTGCTATGAATGCAGGGCGCCCATAAGACTGCCAACTATATCCAGACTAGTCTTTACCCATCAGCCTGTCGATAGTGAAACACAATCTATTGAGGGTTGTTTCTCACGATTAAGATCGGCGAAGCAAAACTTTGAAGACGAGACGGTGAGCACATTCAACCAACACCTGCAGACGCAGCAGCTCTCGAATGATTGGGGGCTACCCTACTCGCTACCCCAAGAGACCCAATTCTTTGATGGAAGCGCTGAGTTGTGTGGGCCTTTTAATACGGCCCAGGCAACGCCTCGAGCACTGCAGCCATCCTCGTAAACCTGATGACAAACTTGAATGCTTGCCGCATGCGAAGCTGATTGCGAAAGGTTCGTACGCCTACTTTGTGAGCGTTCGCGGCGAACGCAAGCCAACCCAAACTGAGTAGAGCATGGCAAAAGCGAGCGCAAAATCTAAAAGAACCCCCCAAGCGCCAAAAGATGCCGCGATGGGATTGAGGCCTCCTATCGGTGCAATCATCGACACAGCCAATACCATCGCTAAAATCCCCAAGGACTGAACCGGGGCCTGCCCAAGGGCACGACAGCGGCGCACCCAAAGGGAAACCATTGGCAAGAAGAAGATCAATAGCAACGCCCATGATCCCCATTGCGCGACGCTCAAAATATCAAGATCTACGATCACAGCAAGGACCGCTGTGGCTATACCCATCGCAATCGTCGCCAGTATGTACGTCACAAAAAACCACCAGTATTCGGAGCGAGGCGCCTCTCCATCCATTCGAAAATAATGGGTCACCATGGTCGAGCGTAGCGATTCCCTGTATTTCATACGGAGTCTCCTGGGCCTTTCCTTCATTCTCCACGGCTTACTAGCAATTACCAACAAGATTCAGCCGTTGTCCAGGCCAAACCCATGCCCCCCGAGCGCAATAGGATGTGCCTCGACTTGCCATTTCTTATTCCCTCATCCAACCTTTGGTCATGCTTGGACTCATTGATTATCTAGTCATGGCGACCTATCTGGCTCTGCTGGTCGTGATTGGCGTGCGGGCGCTCAAAGCCCAGGGATCACCGGACGAGTATTTCCTGGGCGGAAGATCGATCAAAACCGCGTCACTCACGGTGCTCTGGTTCGCATCATGGATTGGCGGGGCCTCGCTCGTCGCTACAGTCAATCGTGCATACACGCTCGGCATTTCGGCCGTTTGGTACGTCACTGCCCTTGGTGTTGGCTGTATCTTGTTCGGTCTGCTGTTTGCAGCGAGGGTGAAGCGACTGGCGCATTCCCATCAGTTTCTCACCTACCCCGAACTCATCGAGTCAGCATTCGATGGACGCACGAGAATCATAGCGACGATTACCACGATATTATCATTCATGGCCTACGCTGGCGGGCAATTGGCCGCGGCCGCGGCTGTGATTGCTATGCTGCTGGATCTCACGTTCGAGACGGCGCTCGCACTCACTAGTCTTGTAGTCGTCAGCTATACCGCTCTAGGGGGATTCAAAGGCATTACCCAAACCGATTGGATTCAGGCCTTGCTCATCTTCTTTGGCCTGGTTTTTATTGGTTTGCCCATCGCGTATTCAAACGGCGGCACCATAGACCAATTTCACGAGCGTTTGCCCCTCTCCTTTTTCGATATCGGTGGTTGGGGCTGGGCAATCATTATCCCCATGGCACTCTCGATCATCCTTAGCTTCTTCGTCGCCATGGACGGGTTTACTCGCAGTTACGCCGCGGAGTCAGAAGCTACCGCGCGGCGGGCACCTATCATTGCGGGTCTGCTCATTTTGCCCATGGGTATCATTGCGGTTTGGATTGGCATGACAGCAGTCATGGCTTTGCCGGATAGTGGCGGCGAAAGTGATGTCCTAACAGCCTTTGTGGTTACCTTTTTCCCTCAAGGTCTAAAAGGGCTGATGCTTTGCGGCATCCTTGCCGCCATCATGTCCACAGCGGATATTTGTATCCTCACCGCATCCGGTAATGTGACCCACGATCTATATCAGCGGTTGATCGCACCAAAGGCCAGCGCGACCCAGTTGTTACGAGTGAGCATGATGGCGTCAGCCATGATTGGCATCATGGCAAGTCTGCTCGCCTGGCAAATGCGGGATGTGATCGACATCCTGGTCCTTGGTTTCACGATCAATGCTGCAGCACTCCTATTGCCGACGCTTTGGGCCGTATTCCAGTGGCAAGGCTACTCGACCGCTAGTTTTTATAGTGCAATCACGGGTCTCGTGGTCGTTGTGTGCTGCAAGTTCTTCGAACCGAAGTTACCCGATCACCCCTTCTTCGCGGACCCTCTCTGGCCTGGCCTCAGCAGCGCAATGATCATCTTTATCACCCTGCATCTCTTGGTTCACACCAAACAGGCTCCTTCATCGGGAACACCGGTATGACAAGGATTGCCTTTGAACGAGCTGATGATGACGACCTCATCAATTTTGCTGTTGGCCAACCCGATCGAACACTGATTCCGGTCGACAAGATCCAGGCGTCGCTGTCCACTCTAAAAGCAGACCTCACCCCTCAGTCTCTGAACTATGGGTTGCCTCGGGGCGAGGATTCGTTTTTAGCGCCGCTCGCCCGATTCCTAACGCATGAGACTGGGGTCGATACCCAACCGGACCATCTCATGCTGACAGCGGGAAGCTCCCAAGCACTGGACATGATCTGCCTGGCATTCACCGTACCGGGAGACACGGTGCTGATTGAAGATGCGAGCTACTTTCTAGCCTTTCAGATTTTTAAAGATCGCGGACTTCAACTCGTATCTGTTCCAAGGGACAGTGACGGTATCGACCTTGCTGCCCTTGAGTCTCTGATCGAGGTACATCGACCCAAACTGTTCTACACAATACCTTTCTTCAGCAATCCGAGAGGTGACTCATTGCCAGCCGCGAACTGTGTTGATGTAGTGAACCTCTGCGAGAGAACCTCAACACTAGTCGTAAGCGATGAGGCCTACCAATGCCTCAGCTTTGATGGCGGTGCCTGTGCGAGTGTCGCGAATAAGACGAGTTCGGATTGGGTGGTTAGCCTGGGCACGTTTTCTAAAATTTTGGCGCCGGGACTTCGGGTAGGCTGGCTCGAGAGCCGCCCGGACCGCCTCAATGATCTTGCGAATCTGGGCTGGGTCAATAGTGGCGGCGCCGTCAATCAATGGGGCTCGCTGCTGGTTGCTCGAATGCTCGAGGACCAAGCCGTCTCTCCCATCCTCAATAAGATCCGACAGACGCTCGCGACTCGAGCTAGCCTGATGCATGAGGGACTCTCGGCCTCTCTCGGCGAACTGGCGAACTGGCACAAACCCAGCGGCGGCTATTTTTTCTGGATTGAGCTCAAAGCCAATATTGATACCCAGCAAACGCTCCCAGCCATCCGAGCAAAGGGCGTCGGCTACCAACCTGGTGTTACCTTTTCTGCGGAGGACCAATTTCGCTCAGCATTCCGCTTATCGTTCGCCGCCTACGATGAAAGCAAGATCACCGAGGGACTCACAATCCTGGGACAGTCGCTGATGGACTTAGCAGTCGGTCGATAGACCGCGACAATTGGATTTCAGACCACCATTCAATGCCCATCGCTGCGGGTCGTTACGATTGCTCACACGGAGTGGATTTCAACCAATGGCTAGCGACCATCTGCTATAGAACAAGTGGGCCGATCGCTCTTTAAAGATAGTCTTAAAGAATCAGGCTGAGAGAGCGTGACTTACCTCGTGAAAGCCAAGTCCTCGAGTCCTCTCCCTGGGGTCCCTTCAACTTTCAATACGCGCTTTGCTAACCAAACTGCTTGGTCGTTGGCGCGCCCCTCGATGAATCGTCGGCCATCATCATTGCCTGGACCAGTTCGCCACGAAGCTCAGCAGCCAACTGATCCGAGGGGTCGATAGGCCGCATTTCGTCCGGGTCTTCGCCAAGATTGAATAGTTGCTGCTCGCCTTTCGAATTCACGGTGTATCGATACTCTGGTGTGATCAGCGTCCTCGTTCGAGCGGGCATTGGCGTCAAAGACGCCGTGACTTCGGGCAGATCATCCTCGATGAGCACCGATGACCGCACCGTGCGCTCGCCATCCAGGCAAGGCTCCAAACTGTGCCCTTGCATCCCATCAAACTTCGGAAGTCCCGCAAGGTCGAGCAGTGTCGGGGCAAGATCCAGCGTTGTGGCCAAAGTCGACGTTCGGCCAGGTTGCTGCCCCGGGCGTCGAATAAGAAGTGGAACCTGAAGGGTCCCTCGGTAGTGCATAAACCCTTTTAGAAACAACCCATGCTCGCCCATCATGTCGCCGTGGTCTGAGGTAAATACAACCAGTGTATTGTCCTCAATGCCCAGCTGATTCAGGGTTCGCATAATTCGGCCAACCCCTTCATCAATCATGCTAATCATGCCGTAAGTCGCCGCAATAGCCTCCGCAAGTAATTCATCACTGCCGTACCCACAGGGCGCGACCCAATTCCGCTGATCTTTCGGGTGAATCGCTGCGAACTGCTTTAAATGAGCGGGTGCACCGTCTAAGGAATCATGACGACTATCGGGTAACGGCATGTCCTTCGGATCGTACAAATCAAAAAACCGCCCAGGCGGGGTCATGGGATGGTGTGGATCAGGAAAAGAACACCAGGCAAAAAATGGTTTCTGTTCTTTTTGATGGCGCTCAATAAACTCGATGGTCCTCTCGGTCACATAAGCCGTGGAATGCCAGTCCTCAGGATAAGGCGGTCTATAGATCTGGCGCCAATGTTGACTCCGATCCGTACCTTGAGTGTCAGTATCTTGATCAATGAAGAGGCTATCTTTATCACCGCCTTTAGCCATCGCCCACTGCAAATGGTGCCCCGATATGCTCGCGCCATGATCTATCGATAGTTCAATGTGATCGAACCCGTAAAAATCTTCTGGATCTGCAGTCGGATTACCAATGTACCGCTCGCCGTCCTCTATGGCATCCCAGCCCTCTGGGAAAGCCGACCGACTCGAACCTTGTCCACGATAGGGAAGCACTGCGTTGCGGCTCATCCCATGCTGCAAGTGAGACTTTCCCAGTAACCCGGTGGCGTAGCCTGCTTCCTTGAACTGGCGGGCGACAGTGTTGACATTCCAATCGAGCGACCGGTCATTGAAGATTACTCCATGAGCCGAAGGCAGGCGGCCAGTCAACATAGTCGATCGATTTGGCATACAGACCGGGTTGGACACCCAAGCGTTCTCAAACACCATAGACTCTGTCGCTAGGGCATCGAGATGAGGAGTTTGCACTACCTCGTTTCCCATAAAACCAACATCGCTTGCCCTTTGTTGATCAGTGCATATAAAGAGCACGTTCATCGGTCGCTCTGGTTCATGTTCCATGGTCATAGCGCTTTCCTCCGATTTGATTGCTCACTTTTTCCCCTAGCCTAATGTCGAAACAAGCGCTTCTGATAATCGGTCCACCTCATCCATCGAGTTGTAGTGAACAAGGCTCAAGCGTAAAACTCCATGATTACGTTCAATTCCCATGGCATCAAGAACCCTGCCACCGTAGAAATCGCCCCCTCCCGCGATAATACCTAGATCCGCCAAGTCTCGAGCTACAGCGATACCCGGCCGATTGCAGCAGAGAGATATTGTCGGCGCTTTGACCGACGGGTCACTTGGACCCAATAGACGCGCGCGAGACAACCGATCAACTTGATCAAGTAACTTTGTCGTCAAGAGCACCTCTTGCTCGCGAAGAATGGCGTTAACCCGATCCTGAACGAAGGACGGGTCTGACTCTGGATAGTGATGAGCATCAATTTGTTCGAAATAATCGACGATTCCAGCGATGGCTGCCACTTGCGCATGATCGGGCCCCGCTGGGGTAAAACGCTTCGTAGGATTCCCACCATTAAACTCATGCCCCTGATTGGGCAACCTAAATGCGAGTTCAGGAGACATTACCAACACGCCCTGGTGGGGACCAAAAGTCTTGTAAGTCGAAAAGAGATAGATATCTGCACCCAGCGATGGAACATTTGGCAGACCATGAGGCGCATAGGAGACCCCATCTACACAAGCGTAGGCACCGGCGTTATGAATAATTTCTACCCAATCCGCAACCGGATGAATTTCTCCAATAATGTTCGAGCAATGAGGAAACGCGACTAATTTAACTCGATCGCACAGGTTGGATTCCAGTCCAGAAACATCAAGACGACCTGTCTCTTTATCAATCGACCACTCACGAATCTCGATTCCTTTGGCGGCTAAGCGACGCCAGGGCCCAGAATTAGACTCGTGGTCCTGGTTAGTCACTATGACCACGTCATCAGAGCTCAACCAATCTTCAAAAGCCTTTGACAAAATATAGGTATTCTGTGTCGTTGACGGTCCAAAACTCACCCAATCCTCCGTAACACCAAGCCATGCTGCGAGCCGCACTTGGGCCTCATCCATGGCCCTACCAGCCTCCATAGACGGGGCCGCAGGATAATATGGCTGCATTTTGGTTTGTCGATAAAATCCCATGAGTCGGTCAGTAACGGCCTGACAAGGATAGGATCCGCCTGCGTTCTCGCAGAAAATCCATGATCTCAGTCGCATGTCGGAGAAAGCTGGAAACTGCGATCGAACAAAGTTCAGGTCAATTTGCATTCTGCTCTCAATTCTCCCTTTTTCGTGCAGTTCCATCCTACATGCGGTTATTTATTTTGTCTTAAACGAAAAAGCTCTCTTTAGAAGAGTCCTTAGTTTATTTTGCTGCAGCCCTACCCTCTGAGGATCAACCTTTCATTTCGAGCAAGAATGATCGTCATTAATAGACTATAGTTCTCTCAATTTGGAGATACCGGAAGGGACCATGCAGTACAAGAAGCTTACCTGGGGCGTTAAGCGTAGTTTTAGAGACTATGTCGAGGCCGCTGGAGGAACAATTGATATCTCTGAAGGAGTTTCGCGAAACGATAGCGGGGAATTTGTTTTTGAGGCTCAAACAGGCGGCAATTTCAGCGTATCCCTTAGTGGTGACGCCTCGGGTTCGACCATATTTAGAGGTGCCGTCGAATTTGTCGCCCACGGCGGAATGCTGAAGGCTACGATAGCTGAATTGGGAGTCGAGTCCGGACCTGAAGGGCCTGTGTTAACAATGCTAGAGGGACCGGCAAACGAAAACCGCTGCGTTGTTGCAAAGCTCATCCCGTTACTCGATAACTCTAGTGAGTCGGTGACCTTTAAGTCGGAGATCACCCTGGATGGGATGTTTCAGATTGCGGATAACTATCCACCTGGTACAGAAATGGATCCTGTATCCATAGAATAATAAAAGCTGCCCCCACTTGGCCTTAGACGCAAAACCTCTGGAAGCGCTCTAATCTCAAAAGAGGTTTCCTGTCTCAATATTCCTCAAAAAAAAACGCCGGCATAGCCGGCGTTCTCTTAACAACTCTCAACATCTCTCAAGGACAAACAATTTTTTCAACTACTCGCGCACCATCTGAAGGCCGTACACCAGTCTTCATTTGGCAAGTTGAGCCCGAGGGTACATAAGCACCCCAATTTGAATCGTGAGGCGCAGGTCCAACATAAATCCCAGGCTGATGCATTCCTCCTGCACACGCAACTGAGTAAGTATTGTCATAAATTACCATCTGACGTCCACCCGAACCTGAAACATCGTCGTAACTTAACTGACACGATTCCGAAAGTGGATTACCAACGGTCTGCCAACCACCACCTGACACTGCGCACGAAGTATCGGTCGGAATATCTCCAGACGCGCACCCCATGCCTGCTCCATCGCCCGGTCCAGGTCCATGGTCAGGACCAGGGTGTGGTCCAGGTCCAGGGTGAGGCCCAGGTCCAGGGTGTGGCCCAGGTCCAGGCAAGAATTCACATCCTTCAATGAGAAAAACGACTTGTGTGCTGCCCGCTAGGGTATATTCTCGTGCCGGCATCATTACTGAGCCAGGAGCACCGCCTACACTATCGACCATACGTGCACAATCCTCGATGACGGCCTTCGTTGGATTGTAAAGTTCTATGAAAGGAGCATCACCCATTGGTGTTCTGGGGCGTTCCACCCTGAAAACCGCATTCTTGGCTGTTGGTACCACACCCCCATGATCATAGATCTCGAGCTCACAACCCATACAGGGCGTACCAGGAACGAAAGGAGCACCGCTCGCACCCGAAGCCCAGAAAGCTATAGCTATTCCGATTACTCTAAACATTGTTTTCACTAACAACCCCCTTCCTCTAGTATTGATTTGATCTTAACCATCGAATTAGCTTTTGCAAGTAGCTAGAAAACACCAAAATCTGACCGATCTGCGACTTGCTTCAAAGCGCGAACTAGCAAGCCTAGACTGGGTTGTGACCTAAAAATTTCCAGTTCTAGTCTTGTCTAGTTCTGTCTACTTGTTTAATAGTGTGATTTCGACGAATAGGAGTTCTTAGATGATTGATTTCACCATTCCTGAGGAAACACGGCACATACGCGACAAAGTTCGAAAATTCGTCAGGGAGGAATGTCATCCCGCCGAAAAAGACTGCAACCCCGAGAACTTTGACGAAGTTATTGCCGGTCTCAGAAAAAAAGCGAGGGCTCAGGGGCTTTGGTGCCCATTTGTACCGGTTGAACATGGAGGCATGGGTCTCAGGCCTCTTGCGAACGCATTAGTTCAAATGGAGTTGGGTGAATCTTTCCTAGGCGCTTTATCTCTGAATACCCAGGGTCCTGATGATGCGACAATGCTAACGCTGCTCGAACATGGAACAGATGACCAGAAAGAACGATTTCTAAAACCTCTGCTAAACGGGGAGAAACGGATTTGTTACTCGATGACGGAAAAAGCAGCGGGCGCCGATGCTACTGGAATGCAGACCAACGCAGTTCTAGATGGAGACGAGTGGGTCCTAAACGGCGAAAAGTGGTTCAGCTCATCAGCAAGTGTTGCGGACATTGCTTTGGTGATGGCGAAGACTGACCCTGACTCGCCGCGACACGAGCAATACAGCACATTTTTGGTCGAGCTTCCCAACCCCGGTTACGACATTATTCGAAATATTGAAACGATGCAGCCCCACACGGAGCTTGGGTTGAAACTAGGGGGCAGTCATTCAGAAATAAAAATTAAAGACCTTAGAGTGCCCAGAGAGAATTTATTAGGGGGGCGCGGCCAAGGGTTTAATATGGGTCAACATCGACTGGGGTATGGCCGTCTTAGACATGGTATGCATAACGTAGCTATGGCCCAAAGGGCGCTGGACTTAGCAGCCGAACACGTCTCTAACCGACACACCTTTGGAAAGCGGCTCGCCGACCGGCAGGGAGTAAGATGGATGCTGGCAGACTGTGCTTCAGAAATCTACAAGGCAAGACTAATGCTGCTTCATATTGCCTACAAGGCCGAGAATGGGATGGATATTCGCAATGAGAACGGGATAGCCAAGGTGTTCCTGGCCAACATGGTCCACGAGGTAGTAGACACAGCCATACAACTACACGGCGCCTTAGGCTACAGCCATGACACTCCTTTGGCGCGCTGGTACACGGGAATAAGATCCCAACGACTGGTGGATGGGCCTGATGAGGTCCACCGTTGGAGGACTGGAGCAAACGTAATCAAGGCTTTCGAAAAATATGGCACAACTGCTTCGGTTTGCGGAGGAGAACTATTCGATTAACCAGAATAGCGATTCTCTAATCGGGAGGTAGAGCTAGCCTTTTCTCTCAAATTTAAATGGGCTCAAGCTGTTTTGAGCCCTCTCCCTGATTTTATGCCACTGACCACCACCATAGTAGGCAAGACTTCCTGCTTTCGCCTCACCATGACCGTTATAGTAAGTAATGCAATCTCTCAAAGGCCGAGTCCGCTCATCGGCAATGCGGCAATGTTCTGAGTACTCCACCTCAGCATTGAAGTCCACATCTACTACGTTTGACTTTTCTGACCGAAGAGTTTTTAGCATCCAAACAATGTAATCGCCGTGCTGATCTATGGCGTCCGTAAAATTAAAGCTCCCGCCGCCGCCTTGCGGACCAGAAACGATAAATAAATTCGGAAACCCTTCACTGTGGATACCAAGGAAAGTTCGCGTACCCCCTTCTTCCCACTTCTCAGACAGAGATTGGCCGTGCCTACCTATGACCTGGTTAAAGGTGGATGTCGCCATCCACTCGAATCCTGTTGCGTAAATCAACACGTCGAGTGGATACAGGACCTCATCGTGAACTACGCCCTTCTCACAGATTTTAGCTACCCCCATGGGAGCCGTATCCACCAACGTGACGTGTGGTTGATTAAACGTAGGTAGATACTCGTCATGGAAAGTGGGGCGCTTACAGCCATAAGGGTAATAGGGTTTCAGCGCTGCTGCGGTCTTGGGGTCCTCAACAATTTGATCTACCCGCGCCCTGATCTGTTCCATAATCCGGAAATTACTTTCGAGCTGCTTTTGGACTAGTTCCTCCATAGTCAATTCGCGATCGAAAGACTTTCGCTGCTTAAAGTCTTTAGTCTTGCCCGCTAGGTAATCATCATTCGCCTGCATGGCGGTGCGGCCAGCCGAAATTTTTGCAAAACGAGCACGACGTGCTCTCGCCCAACCTGGCTCACTAGCCCATGCGTCACGCTCCTCTGTGGTTGTTTCACGCTGATCTCTGACATCCACCGATGACGGCGTTCGCTGAAAGACATGAAGAGACTTCACGACTTTTGCAATCTCTGGGACAACCTGCACGGCCGTTGCGCCCGTACCGATAATGCCGACTCTCTTGCCCTTCAAATCTACGTGGTAATTCCACCTTGAAGTGTGGAAGGACTCACCAGCAAACGACTGCATGCCATCAATCCTGGCGAGCTTTGGCGTGGTCAATAGTCCGTTGGCTAGAATCACGAATCGCGCTTTCATTGCGTCACCGCGATCGGTATGCACCGTCCATTTGCCGGAGGACTCATCCCATTCAGTTTTTTCTACCGTGGTATGAAATAAACATCGGTCATAGAAGTTAAACTTCTCCGCCATCTGCTGACAGTACTCCATGATTTCAAAACCCGACGCGAACTTCATGGACGGGACATAACCCATCTCTTCTAGCAACGGGAAGTAAGAATAACTTTCAACATCGCACGCGATCCCTGGGTAGCGATTCCAATACCAGGTTCCGCCAACGTCTCCCCCTTTCTCGCAAAAGCGAACATCGACGAAGCCTGCAGACTGCAGCTTGTACCACAATAGCAGTCCGGCGAATCCTGCTCCCACTACTAGAATCTCACACTCGTCGCTCAAAGACTCCCTCGGCACCGGACCCGCGGTGTAATGGTCTTGAAGGTAGTGGCTAAATTCACCTTCCATTCGCATGTAATCCGCCGCACCCCTTCTGGCTTCTTTAAACTCGCGGTACTTTGATTGTTCCTCAGCATCGAACACCGCACCTTGAGGCGCTGGTGGCAGGGTTTTGAGTGACGCGTCGATATTTGTGGAATACCCTTTCCCATTAATGGCTACGCCAGAGGCAGCAGCGCGGGTAGCGAACCGCTTTAGCCCGGTCTTTGGATCAATATCGATAGCCATATAGTCTCTTCCTCCCCGTACGCTGCTCATCTAAACGTGGTCTAACTCCAAGTGTCAAACCTCACAATATCTTTAACAGGTTTACGCGTCACCGGTCCAAACCGGCCTAAGGGATAACCGACCGGGATTAGGCACACGGTGCCCATTGTCTCTGGCAGCTTTAAGACTTTTGCCACTGCTTCCTGATCGATTAGCGCGAGTGTCGTTGGCGCAGCGCCTAGACCCACTGCCCGTGCGGCGAGCAGTAAATTTTGGATGCCAGGCCAAATCGAACCACCCGCTCGCCCTAGCACCATCGGATCACGTTTTGTGCCGAGCTCCATACAAGCGATGATCAGCGCAGGAATTTCATGCATGTGCTCAACTTGCCAAAGAACCGCATCCATCATTTTGCGGCGCCGATCAACGCTCTGGTGCGGCAGCGGTTCGATGCTGTCCATTTGTGGGGCGAGATAACCCTCGACCCCGGCGCGATTGAGCGCAGCTAATTCACTTTTAACTGAGCGGTCACGAACGACGATCCATCGCCCATTTTGCAAGTTCGACCCCGAAGGTGCCTGATTCGCCGCATCAACCAGTTTCAAAAGAAGTTCTTCTGGTACGGGTCTCGTATCCAACCGACGCATGGCCCGGCAGTTGTACATCGCCTCAAAAACGCCCATCTCTTCCATGTCAATTCCCTGATTTCTCAATTGCAATACTGTCGGCCCAACCGTTAACCATTCAAGGGCAAACCGTCATTCATTCGGCGACTAGTCTGGCCGCCTTCTCACGGTTGCTGTCTATATGGATCTGGTGTCCCTAGTCGACTTGAACATGCTTTGTCCCGTCGAAGCAAGCGTCGTACCCAACAGCGCTATTAATGACAGGCGAATCTGAGTTATTCGCTATCGCCTCTCGATCGCAGACAACAGCAATTGCATAGAAGAGCGATCAGTCACCAGTCATTGCTGAAAGGGTATGCTAGAGAGTGACTCTGTCTCTTGAGCTGTCCGTCTCTTGCGCGCTCTGTCTAAAGCTTAGTGACTAAACGCTCAGTAACTACAAACTCTCCTGAGCAAACGCTCTCTTTTTTAGCAAAATCTCTCCTTAACAGAGACCCCCTTTAACAAAAGCGTTCTTCATTTACAGCTTCGCTCCCGAACCCTTTCAGGCAAACACACGGCCTCAAAAAAGCGCTATTCGTTAAACCGATGGGGTCGAAACGGATGGAGCACAGGGTCGGTCGACGCGCCATTCGCCAGACCTACAATGGCATCAGCCGTCCAAGGCGCAAGCGTCATTCCCACATGCCCATGACCAACGGCACACAATACCCGGTCGCTAGCCGGCGCGCTGCCAACCAGCGGAAGGCTATCGGGCGTAGAGGGCCGATGCCCCATCCACCGGCTATGCGCTTCGGGGAGTTCTGGGAACCATGCCCTCATCTTTCGGTCGATTGCCTCCCAACGGTGATTAGACGGCGGCAATGTCACGCCCCCTAGCTCAACCGTTCCTGCCGCCCGTATGCGCCCTGTCATGGGACTCACATAAAACCCATGCGCGATTGAGCAGACTGGACGATTTATAGCCAGAGTAGCCTCATACTCTAAGTGGTAGCCACGCTCAGAAATGAGTGGTGCGCTGATGCCAAGGGACTGCAGCAGCCCCTGACTATGCGCCCCAGCAGCCAACACCACCTGCTCAAACCGTGCGCAATCGCCTTCCGCACACCTCACTTCCACGCTTTCGTCTAGGGGGTAAATTTTGGTGACTTTTCCTGGGTGACTCTTGATTCCGGACCTCAGCAATTCCAACGCAATGGCTTGGGTAATCGCACCTGGGTCGCTTAACGCGGCTGCATCGGGGAAAAACGTAGCCCCCGTAAATCGCCCACTGAGGCTCGGCTCTAACTGACTGAGCTCCGCTTCCGATAGCAGCTCGCAAGCCACACCCCAGCGCTTCCTGACTCGCGCATCACGCTCCGCCTGACGTCTAGATCGCGCATCAGCGAACACATAGAGGCACCCCTTTCGCTGCCATTCATCAGACGCGTCAACGCGGTGAATTACATCCTGCCAACGCGCATCGGCGTCAACAATCACGGAAGCAAGCGCCTTCTGCAGGCGCTCCTGATGCCATGGCAGACAGGCTCTCGCGAACTGCGTCAGCCACGGTATTACGGCCCGCCCTGCGCCTGGTTGGATCGCAAGTGGCCCATCCTTTTTGAAGAGTAAGCCGGGACCGGTCAGCAATAGTGAGGGTTCAGCGAGCGGCTTTACCCCGTAATTTGCGATCACGCCGGCATTACCAAAGGAGGCGCCTTGACCAGGCGGATCAGGGTCAATGAGCGTCACACTTCTTCCCGCATCGAGCAAAGACAGTGACGTCATTAGCCCGATCACACCCGCACCAACAACCGCTATGTCACCCCGCTCTAAGCCCATCCTGTCAGTATGCTAGCCGCATCGAGGATTTTCCATTGGAGGCATACTGGCAACAGCCGCTCAGTGAACTGACCCCGTCGGTCCGCAAGCAGCGAGCGTTGCCACTCTGCAATACCAACTCCTTCTCGGTCGGCAGCGCCCTATGCTGCACGAAATTAGAGCGAGCACGGGTTTACCATCCGTCTTATCCATCCGATGATAGAGTACTTCCTCACCACTTAGATGGACAATGTCCGGCCCAGCCCCCACTCTCTTTGTTAGCAGCCCAATCGATGCCCACACGTTTCTGGCAGAGTATTGGCAACAGAAACCGCTAGTTATCCGGAAGGCCCTGCCTGGCGTTGAAGCGCGAATTGACGCAGAACAACTGTTCAAACTGGCGGAGTCCGAGGACGTCGAGTCACGGATCGTTACTCAATCAAATAGCAGTTGGCGCGTCATCGAGGGTCCTTTCCATCCCGGGGTTATCAATGCCAACGAGCCGGGTCAATCACTGCTCGTTCAGGGAGTTGACCTTTGGAGCCCTCCAGTCGCCCAATTAAAAGAGGCGTTCAATTTTCTGCCGTCGTGGCGAATCGATGACATCATGGTCAGCTGCGCCTCAGAGGATGGTGGGGTTGGTCCCCACTTCGATTACTACGATGTTTTTCTTATTCAAGGTGAGGGCAAAAGACGATGGGAGCTGGGCGGGTCCTGTGATGAGCACACGGCACTCATTGAAGGGGCCCCGCTTAAGCTCCTCTCGGATTTTAAACCCATCGATGAATACATCCTTGAGCCGGGTGACGTGCTCTATGTGCCGCCAGGAATCGCCCACAACGGCACTGCAATCGGGCACTCAATCAGA
>CAJXDD010000039.1:0-15897 GCA_913052075.1 uncultured Gammaproteobacteria bacterium | reverse complement strand
TGATGGTGAATGTAGGTGCGCATGGGCAAAGAGAAGGGTTGGCGGTTCACTGGGAGATGTGGAGTTTTGCTAGAGGCGGCATGACCCCTATGCAGGCGCTAGAGACGGCAACCATCAGTCCAGCGCAACACCTCGGGATGGAAAAAGATTTGGGTTCTCTGGAACCGGGGAAATTAGCGGACCTCGTGATTATCGACGGTAATCCGCTTGAGGATGTGCGGCGCACGGATCAGATCGACAAAGTCATGCTGAAAGGCCGACTCTATGATGCAGCGACGCTGGCTGAGGAGGGGCAAGGGTCAAGTCCGGCGCCCAATCTATGGTGGCGAGGTGTGCCTCAGTTCGATATTCGTTGAGCTGAAACAAGGTTTGGAAGACTGACATTGCGCTGAGTCCGAGATGTGAGATTGGGCAGTGAGCCTTTCGAGTAAGGAGAGAGAACTGGTGAGTCACCTAAAAGATCGAGTAATCATGATCACGGGAGCCGGTAGTGGGTTTGGTGCATTGCTCGCTGAGGGAAGCCTCGCCCGGGGTGCCAAAGTCGTGGCGCTGGATTTGAGCAAAGAGAGTATGGCTGAGCGACTAGGAGAACAGCCCAACCTCTTAATACACGAGGGTGATGTTCGTCACCGCTCCGACTTGGATGATGCCGTGCGTTCTACGATGGATACGTTTGGTGGGGTCGACATTTTGGTGAACAACGCCGGCACTATGCCGCTCGCTTTTTATGAGGATCACGCCATCGCGAGTGAGGCCTGGGATCGCTGTATCGATGTGAACATAAAAGGGGTGCTGAACGGCATCATGGCCGTTTACGACACGATGATTGGCCAGGGACAAGGCCATGTCGTCAATCTCTCCTCGATCTACGGCAACGCGGGAGTCGCCGGTAGTGCGGTATATAGTGCAACAAAGGCCGCGGTAAATGAGTTATCTAATTCGCTAAGACTGGAGTCTCAGGGAAAAATTAAAGTCACGGTCGTGCGGCCAACAGGAGTTCCCGGAACAGGATTAGGGCAAGGGGTTTTAAACCCATTGGCGATTAAAGGAATACTTGGCGAGCACTTCGAGAGTTATCTCAATACCATGGAAGCGGCGCAATCAGGCCAGCTGTCACAGGATGAAATGAGTGTCGACTCGATCAAGTATTGGGGCCTCGCGCCAGAGCATCTGGTCGACCAAATCCTTTATGCGATCGACCAGCCTTGGGGGGTGGTGATCAGTGACTTAACGGTGCGCGCCGCAAATGATCGATATGTCTTGTAGGTAACCGTTTATAGGGCTGCCACAGTGGCACCTAGTTCGTATCCTGATGAGGGTTTTAATTCCTGTTTCCGCCCGGGTTGCACGTTGGGCCGATGAGCGATTGGCTAGCTGCGCTTGATCAGTAGGACTACTCGCGTGTTTTCGCTGAGCCGTGACGAAGAACCGAGCCTGACAATAGTTATGAGGTTGTGAGGTTCTGTTTTTGTACGTGCGAGTGGGCTTTGGTCTCTTCGCATCGGTAAGCGCTAGGGGCACACTTCGTTTCGGTTATTGACTAAACCGCTTAGTGCTAGCGTGCTGCGCAACTAGCGCTCGTCTTCTGGCGCGAGGTACCCCTCCGCTTCATCCACCTGATCGCCTTCGAAAAATCGATCGCGTTGCTCCGTCAAATACTTTCTCGCGGCTTTATCCATCATGTTGAGGTGCTTTTCATTAATTAGCATCGTTTGATGGGCTTGCCAGTCGTCCCAGGCCGCTTGTGAAATTGTCTCAAAGATCTCCTGTCCCTTGGGGCCAGGGAACGGCGGTGCAGCAAGACCCGGCAACGCTTGTTGGTGTCGTTTGCAGAAGACGGTGCGAGTCATAGGTGTTCGTCGTTATCAAAACGCATAGTATGACACGCAACTCTGATGAGCGGCGTTTTGTGTCAATCAGGTACCAGGGTCAATTGCTTGAGGAGGGTGACCGCGGGTTTACTTAACCCAATGTTCAGATGCTCAAGGTCATTGATCCACTGACCCTCATACGCCGATGTAAGCCCGGGCCAGGCTGCCTTCCTTACCAGCACAGGGTGGACTACGAGCTCATAGTGAGTGAACTGGTGTTTGAATGGAGTGAGCTCCACCCGGTTAGCTCCCGCTTGTATCCGCTGGAGCAATGCGTCTAGCGACGCGAATTCAGGGAAACTATGCAGGCCGCCCCAAATGCCTTGGTCTGGACGCTTTTCCACGAAATAATCACCTTCCTCTGTGGCTGCGATCAGCATCCAAATGGATTTGGATGGTCTGTGTTTTTTAGGCTTGGCACCAGGGAAAGCATCTTGCTCGCCCGAGCGGTGAGCAACACACGCCTCGCTCACCGGGCAGCGATGACATTGTGGTTGCTTGCGTGAGCAAACTGTCGCACCAAGATCCATGATGGCTTGTGTGTAATCACCGAACCTAGCGTCTGGCAATAACGATTCGGCTTGCGCCCAGAGCTTGTTCGCAACACGACTGGCACCAGGCCAGCCGGGTTCAGCAAAAAATCGAGTGAGTACCCGCTTCACATTACCGTCGAGGATGGCAACGCGTTCGTTGAAACAGATGGAGGTAATCGCCGCCGCCGTCGACAGCCCGACTCCTGGCAGTTCTGCCCACGCGATCTGGTTATCGGGGAACTTCCCGCCAAGATCTTGATGAATGATCACTGCCGTGCGGTGCAGGTTCCGCGCGCGCGCGTAATAACCAAGTCCAGTCCACGCGGCCAGCACCTGATCGATCTTGGCCTCGGCCAGAGACTCGAGTGTTGGGAAGGCCTGCAAAAAGCGTTCAAAGTAGGGGATGACCGTTTTCACTTGGGTCTGCTGGAGCATGATCTCAGAGAGCCAAACCCGATAAGGATCATCTGGAGTCTGCCAGGGCAGATCATGCCTGCCGTGGTGGTCGAACCACGCAAGCAGCGCTTCAGCGAAATTGAACGAAGTCATCACCAGTCAAACAATTTTTTAATCGAAGACGTGCCGTCTTTGTTGAGTAGGCCCTCCAAGAGCTCTTTGCCTTTGTCCTTGACCTTGGCTCTTAAAAGATCGGTTCCGATGCGTTTAGCCCTCTCTTTGTCTGGGCCGCAGAGTTCAGTGAGCGCTGCATCGATAGGCCCCTCACAAGTGAGTGGCCAAGTCACGGCAGTGATCGGACCTTTAATCGGTAGTGGAGGAGCGGTGCTCGCATCGACTTTAAAATCGATCAGCGCTTTCATTTTATTGGTCTGGAGATCAAGGCCGCCCACCGACTTGAAGTGAAGACTGGCAAGGTCTGCGTTCAACAGTTGCCCCTCACGAATGCCGTTTTTTACCTCGTGAGAGCCGACTGCTTTGTCAAAAGAAACACGGTCAGGCCATGTATTGGCGCCGCTTTGCGTGCCTATTAAGCCATCAAGGGTGCCAAGCATCGACTTAATGGTTGCAAGTTCCAGCACGCCATCGCTCAGCTCAATCTTGGATGATCCTTTAAGAGACTGGCCGATGGCATTGAGGGTTGTGCCAGTGAATTGATAATCGCCTTCACCCTTCAATAACCCTGGGGTGAGAGGCGCGGCTAACCGGTTGAGGTTCACTTGATCAGCTCGCCAGTGAACCGTGTGGGCTCGCGCTGGATCGTTAAAAATGGTCGCCTTTGATGACAGCGTACCACTCGCTAGATCGGCGCTGGCTGTGACGAGCGCCCGGTCTCTGTCCAGAGAGGCAGTGACTAAGGCTCCCTGGAACACTAACCCGTCGTATAGCACCTCGCCAGCTGTGACGCTTAACTCTGCGCTTGGTCCCTCGAACAACGCATCTGGCCACAGCGGATCATTTAATTCGCTCGTCGACGACGCGTTTCCCTCTGCAGCATCATCGGTTGCACCTAGCGCATCCATATTGACGGAGGGCGCGTCGAACAGGCCCGTGAGATGTTGATCAGGCAGGTTGAAGGTGACCTCGCCAGTCCACGCCATTTCGTTCACCGAAGCAGCGGGAATGGATAGGATAATTTGCTCACCCGTGCTGCTTGCTTCCAAAGAGATGGCGGCACTGGCGAGAGGAAGGGAAGCCCCCGCCCTTTGCAACTGCTCGGCAATGGCGGATTCCTTGTTCAGCGCAAGGTTGGCACTGATACTAAATGGCGTTCGGTCGACTGATGGGTGGTTGAGCGGATTGATGGTCCCCTCAAGATTGAACTCAAGGCCACCAACCAAGCCGGTGAGGGTATCGAGGTGAAGCGAGTTATCAGCTGGCTTCCAGGCAGTGCTGATGCGAGCAGATAGGGGAATGACCGTGGAATCAGCGAGTGTCGTCTCGCCCTCGATGTCGCCAGATAAACTAACCGAAGGCTCCACATCGTCTGTCACGGACAGGTTGATTGACATTCCTCCGCTCCATGACGCGATGCCCGCTGCGTCGAGCTGTTTGCCTTGGCCTTCCAACCGAGCGGTGAGCTGGTTGTTTTGCATGGTTAATCGGATAGGAGACAGAATGACATCTGGCTCAGAGCGCCCCTCGGTCTCCAATGTGAGAGTACTTACTTCCAGTTGGTTGATCTCTACTTGCTCGAACGAAGTTAGGAGCAGCGCGGGCAGTTCTTGGAGCGAAGCTTGCAAGGTCTTATGAGCTGTGTCTCGTTGAGTCTCTGAGGGTTGTGATTGCGCTCTAGCCTCTGGGGTCGATGAAGCGCTAGACGCTTCCCTTTGCAACACCGACATACGCTCCACCTCTATCTCTAGCACGACTAGTGATTGCTCGGTCAGGAGCGCAAGTAAGGACGCTTTGAAATCAACGTCAACCAACTGCACTTGCACGATAGGACCATCGTTCGGACTGATCTCTACCTCTGAGACGGATAACGCGAAATTTGGCTGCCATTGCCAAGAGAGTTGGCCTAATCGGATCGGTGCACCGACTTGCTCTGCGGCGAGCGCCTCGATCTGGGGGCGAAACCGCTCGGGCTGATCAAGGAGTATTGAGAGCGCGACACCGCTCAGCAGGATAAGGATGATGATGGCCCCAAGTGCCCACTTTAGCATGCGCGCTTTCCTCGATAGGTCGCTGGTGATGGTCAAATTATAGCCGTGAATGGGAAGGGCGTAAGCGAATGATTGATGAGCTGAAACTCACCTTTCAGTCGTCTGTATTGGGACCATTGATTCTGCTATCGTCTTGGCACAAATGAGGAAAGAGGTGACAAATGGCGGCAGTCGGTACCAAAGAGAATCCGTTGAGAGTGGCAATCATTGGCTCTGGTCCGTCCGGGTTTTACACGGTCAGTAATTTACTGAAGCAGTCCGACCTCGTGGTCGAGATGGATATGTTTGATCGGTTGCCCACTCCTTATGGGTTGGTTCGCGCTGGCGTTGCTCCCGACCATCAAAAAGACAAGAGCGTTACGCGTGCTTACGAAAAAAGCGCTGCGCATCCTGGTTTCCGCTTTTTTGGCAATGTGGAATATGGCACGCACATCCACATGGCGGACTTAAAGGCCCACTACCATCAGGTTATGTTTACCACCGGCAGCCCGTTTGACCGAAATTTAGGTATTCCTGGTGAAGAGCTTCTTGGAAGTCACTCAGCGACGGAATTTGTCGCTTGGTACAACGGCCATCCGGATTTTGCAGATCTGAAGTTTGACCTCAGTCAGGAAAACGTTGCGGTTGTTGGCATGGGTAATGTGGCGATGGACGTTGCTCGCATTCTCTGCAAAACCACCGATGAGCTCACGACAACAGACATTGCGGAGCACGCATTGGAGGCATTGAAAGCTAGCCAAGTGAAAAATGTGTACATCCTTGGGCGTCGAGGACCTGCCCAGGCCGCTTTTACTCCGCCCGAAATCAAGGAAATGGGTGAGTTCGAGGATGCGGATGTGATCGTTCTTGGTGATGAGGCAGCACTGGATGACGCCAGCCAGCGGGCGTTAGCGGAGGGCGGGGATAAGAACGCACAGAAAAACGTCGATACCGTCCAAGAGTACGCTGCGCGAGTTCCTGCGGGTAAGAAGCGACAGCTCCATATTCGCTTTTTGGTCTCGCCATCGGAACTAGAAGGCAGCGGTGACCGGGTTGAAGCCTGTAAGCTTGTTAAGAACAAGTTGGTTGGAGACGGCGGCGCAATCAAAGCAGTGGCTACAGATGAGGTGGAGACGATCCCAGCGGGTCTCGTGTTCCGTTCGGTTGGTTATCGGGGTAAGCCACTGCCTGATGTCCCTTTTAACGAAAGCTGGGGCACGATTTCTAACGAAGGCGGTCGGGTAGTGGACAGCACTGGCGAGCAAGCCGTCGGCCTTTACACAGCCGGCTGGATTAAGCGAGGTCCAAGCGGCGTCATTGGCACCAACAAAACCTGCGCTCAAGAAACCGTTGCGTTGATGGTGGAAGACATCGCAGCGGGACGTCACTTTGAGCCGACAGAAAGCGCCGATGCGCTGGCCGAGCTGATTGCAAGCCGTCAGCCAGATGCCGTGAGTTTCTCGGAGTGGAAGAAGATCGACGCCGAGGAAGTGGCCCGCGGTGAGGCCCAAGGTAAGCCAAGAGTGAAGTTCACACAGGTTGCCGATATGGTGGCTGTGGCTAAAGGCTGAGTACTTCAGGGTGATCAATCGCGATCGCCCTTTTAATTCTCCTCGATTTCCTGGCTTGAAAGGCTGGTAAGCAATGCCTCGAGACTGGGCCTTTCGGTCCAATCCTTGTGGTCTTCAAGGCGGTCAAAAACCTGGGCAGCGGCCTCATGGAAACCGAGGGCGGCGCCAACCTCACTGAAGGTTCGGCTGATCTCCCTCATCTCCCCCGCAAAACGCCAAGCCTTAGCGGCGTTGGTTGAGACCTGGTTGTGGCGCTGCTGGGTGGCCTGATCGCCCCAAAGCTTTTCTAGCTCAGATCGAACGCCTAATTGTTCAGCGACGTTTAAGATCTCCGCAATTAATGCGATGCTGCCTTTGGTCAGCGCGGCAAACACCATTTTCAGCGAAGAGGCATCGCCAAGTTCGGTTGAGACGACCCTGCCCTCAAACCCTGTTTCTTCAAATAACGCGGCGAATGCGTCGGCGCCTTTCCCCGAACACGCGAGAACGGAGGAGAGGGCACCCTCTCCTGGCCAGACAGGACCGCCAATGACGCTGCCGTCAATCACCTGAACGCCAGAGGCTTCAAGCTTTTTGGCGATATCGCGCAGACGCATCGGCGAGATGGCGTTGGCTTCAATAAGCGTCCCTTGGTAACCCCAGTCGATCACGGATTGGGCAATCGATTCGGCCGCGGCAGGAGGACAAATGCTAATGATGTAGTCCGTCGTGAGCCAGTCATCGATCTGCGAGGAAGGGGTTAACCCGGCTTGTTCGGCGCGCTTGGCACTGCGCTCGCTTCGTCCCTCGGGCCACCAAAGTACGGTGTGAGTCTTCGAAGTGAGCTGGGCGCCGATAGACGCGCCCATAGCGCCTGGATGCAATAGACCGATACGGCTCATTGAGGCAACCCGTAGGCGTCCTTCACATTGGCGCCCAACAGTTTGGTTTTTGTCACTTCGGGCTTGCCCTGAAGGCACGTATCCAAAATATCCATGGCCTCATCAAAGGTGAACTGGGCAGTCAGGGCAGGCCATGTCGAACCCCACACCAACCGTTCATTCAATTGGGACTCGAGCATTTGATTCACGAAGGTCATGGCCATGCTGGCATCGAGCATGGCATCTTCGGGGTCATCCCATGATGACTCGGCTGTGTCAGTCGACGTCAGATTGGGGAGCCCGTCGAGCTTGATCCAAAGGTTGGGGTGCTGGTTCATCCATGCACGGATGAGTGCCACGTCGAGCACTGCATCATCTCCATCTTTTGTCAGCTTGGTCGCTAGAACAACGCGTTGGCGAGGCGCTTTTTCAAACCATGTAATGCACGGATCGGCTAATACTTGATCGACGGCAATCTCGAGCGTGATATCAAGCGAATTGAGCGCGGCAACGAGGTTGTGTCTATATTGATCGTCATTGGCCAGCGTTGAAAGCGAGGTCCTTACCGCTTTGAGTTTCGGGAACGCGGCAACCCATTCGGAGACTTGTGGCAAAGAGTCGCTGGTAACCTGGGCGACCGCGGCGATCACCTCGGTACACTCCTCCATCCAAGCGAGCCACTCCGTAGTCGAAGGATTGCGTTCAGCGTGCTGGATCGCGATCACACCGGTTAGGCCATGCTCCATCAGTACGAATCCCAGGTGCTGGGGTAGATAGTCTTGATGCAGAATCAGAGGTTCGTCTGCCGGTGAGGGAGCATCCTTTTTCCAGAAAGAAACAGCAGTATCGATTCGCATGATGCTTGTTCGTTGAGCGGCGAAATTGGCTGACATTATGCCTCAGTGTCGTGATGATCTGCAGAATAAGAGCGAGCTAAGCAGGAGATTTTACTCGCTCGAGGAACGAGGCCTGACTCGCAGAGTGCGACACGCTCTGATCTCATCAAAATCATCGTATCTTTAGTTTCTGTTTCACGAGATTTTTGATGTAAGGATGAGTGACGGTTTCAAAGTGAAGGGGGACTTTGTACCAAACTTCGACGTATAGCGACGCGCTTAACAGGTCGATATTAATGTCGAAGAGTAGGTTGTTTGCTACTGCGCCCTACGAAACGCATCGGTTATCGGTCAAATGGGCGAGCTGATACCGATTGCTTCACAAGGCCGGGCCTCGTTTCAACGGAGGCCGCTGTGGTTAAATCTGTAGGTTATAAACAACTGAATAATCATCAACGTGTCGGATCGATTGCAATATTGGATAGGCGCAGGAATATCCCTTGGGATGGTCCTGCTTTATTTGGTATTTAGCTCGCCTAGGTCAGATCCGGGCAAAGAATATGGGCCAGGTGTTGTAGCGCCGGTTGAGGCCAGTTCGCAATCGGGTGCGGGGGCCGAAGCCTTCTCCCGCGAAAGGGGCCCTTTTGATGATCAATCTACTATCGACACCAACCCTAAAAGCGATCCTGATTCTGGGCAGCAAAGCATGTCATTAGGGAAACCAGACGATTCGATATCAGCTCCAGTGTTAGCCGAGAAGCCTGGCGAAAGCGGGATCGGAGCGGTCGAGAAGAAGACTGCTGAGGCTCCCTCTAATCTCTCAGAAACGTCCGGTAACTAATTTTCTATTCAGCTGCCTTTAATAGAGAAAACCTGTCTGGCGCCGAGTGCCATTAGGGGATGGGATTGTTAGCTTTGAATCATCCGCTCGGTCGTTAGTAATCGGGCGGCCACGAGGCAAAGAAGGGCGCTCGCAACAAAGCCAGAGACGAGCGCCACGCCAAGGCTCAGAAACGAGTACCCGGAGCCGGCTAGCACATCCATCATCAACACACTTTGCGCGAAGATGGGAATGCCTGCCATCCATGGTTCGGTGACGAAAGGCATGAACTGGCGAATGATGACTGGGACCATCGGCAAGATGACTAAAATGCCGATATAAGATTGCGCGTCTTTGAAACTCTTGGCGAATAGCCCTAGAAGGATTTGCAGGCTAGCCGCGGTATAGGGAACGGGTAAGCTGACCATCAAGAGCGCGAGGGCCTGCTTTGTACTAATCTCGAACGATAACCCTATTTCTTCTATCGGGAGTGCGAACATCGCGACGACGCATAAGACGAGGGTCGCTAGCATCCCTAGGAGTGCAAAAGTGCCTGACGCGAACCACTTGCCAAAGATAATGTCGATGGGCCGGATGGGGTTGATGAGCAGCGGCTCCAAGCTTTTTCGTTCCCGCTCACCTGCGGTTCCGTCAATGGCGATGCCAAGGCCTGCGACAAAGGCCGCCATCAGCACGTAAATGGGAATGAAATTAAGTACGCTCGCCGTCCGTTTCTGGTCGGACGCGACGTCAATGGAGATCGGTCGCGCGCCAATGGTGACCTTAGGGGATACGCCTCTTGCGATGAGGCGCAGACTAATGAGCCCTTGGTTATATTGATTTAAGACTCGCCGCAGTTGCCCTACCTGGGCCGCTATATCATTCCGTGAGGAGTCAGACACAATTAGCAAATCAGGTGGTCGGTATGACGCCATGGTGTCTTGAAAGTCTTCGGGAATCATCAGCGCGAAATCTAACGTCTGGTTTGCGACTTGGGATTTAACCTCGCCGAGTGTTTGAGGATCGCGGTGGTCAACCTCGATACCCGCCTCAGTGAGGTAAGCAATGAGTCCAGGTGCTGCGTCAGCGCCATAGATGGGAACACTGACCGTCTCATCGACCTGGCTCATTTCGATGACGGCGTTGAGAAGAAAATAGATAAAAAGCGGTGCACTCAAGGGGAAGAAAAACGCAGAAAGCAGTGCCCTTTTATCTCTCACGCCATCGCGAAATTCTTTTTTTGCAACGATTCTCATAATGCTCATATCGATGCCTCAAGCAGATTGAGAAACGCGTCTTCTAGCTGATCACTGCCTCCCTGTGATCGGATTTCATCCGGCGTGCCACTCGCGATGACCTTGCCCTGATTGATAATGACTATGTCATCGCACAGTCGACTGACTTCATGCATTAGATGACTAGAGAACAAGACCGTAAGGCCCTCGTCACGCAGTCGGTTGATCATCTCACGAACTTTTCTTGTGCTGGCAACATCCAGCCCGTTAGTGGGTTCATCCAAAACGACATTTCGAGGTGAATGAATGAGCGCACGCCCGAGGCATACTTTCATACGCTCGCCTTGGGAGAATCCCTCGACTTTGCGATCAGCGATACCTGACATATCGAGTTGATCGATCAAAGATTGCGCGCGGGCCTCGCGGCTGACTTGATCAAGCCCATGGAGCTCGCCGAAGTACAGTAGGTGCTCTCGAGCGGTCAGTCTTGCGTAGAGTCCGTGCCCGTCGGGGAGCACCCCGAGCTGAGACTTGGCTGGCAACGGGTCTGAATGGACATCAGTACTATTGATCCGAATATTACCGGCATCAGGCTTCAAAAGGCCATAAATCATTCGCAGCGTTGTCGACTTGCCTGCACCGTTTGGGCCGAGAAGACCTGTTACTCGGCCGTCTTGCGCTGCAAAGCTCACATCTGTTACTGCCTCTATCTCGCCGAAGGATTTCTTAAGACCGTTTGCCTCAATCATAGGCACCTCCAAAGGCGCCCGACGGCGATAAGAAGAAAGGGGCGATGTGAATATCGTCCGTGCAGTCGATGCCCAAGTTCTGATTAGCCGGATCGGCAACAAAGGACTCAATGACCTCTGGGATGCAGCCCAGCCCTGACACGCCGTGGGCCCCGCCTGGAATAATCACATGGTGGGAGCGCGAAAGATTTGGTTCGATAGCGACCGCGTACTGAGGTGGGGTGATGGGATCAAACTGACCGGAAAGGAGTAGCGCAGGTACGTCACTCTTAACTGGCTCAAAAAGATGCTCGGCCGCGGGTTCACTAGGCCAAAACTCACAGATGGGTGCCATGCTATCAATGAGTGGATTGCGCTTTGCAAACTCATCCGAAGGCGGAAGTCGCCTCATATCCTCGGCACAGAGTACCGACGCCATCATCCCTAAAGATAAATCGTGAGGCGATTCCTGCGCCAGCATGGACGCAATCGTAATAAGTGAATCGAATTGACCGCGGCTGCCGCGTTCGATTGCGAGAGGAAATAGTCGGATGAGTTCGCGGCTATAGAGCCCGGCTCTCAGGATATTGCTAAGCATGTCTGGCCACGTAGCAAATTCAACGGTCTCGCCCGTCAGGGGGTCGACCACGCTGATTGGTCCACTGGCCGCCTCAAGTTGTTGCCGTGCGACTTCTAGGGTTGCCTGTAGATCGGGGAAGCGCTCACTGCAGGCGGTGCTTTTATCGCAAGCAGAGAAGACATGATCGAGCGCTGCTTTCGCGTCCTCAGCCACTCGGGCGGGAATCACCATGCTGTGTGGAGCCACCGCATCCAAGAGAACAGAGCGAACACGGTTCTCGTGCTCACGAAGAAATGCGAGCGCGATGCGAGTGCCATAAGACACACCGAAAAGGTTGGCCCTCGCCACACCGAGATGATCGAGCACTGCAGCGAGATCGTGAACGGCCGCGGCGGTGGTGAAGTGGGAGGGCGAGTAAGGCAGCTTTTCGAGACAGGCTTTTAGCCCCTCCTGTTGCGCTTCAATCGCTGCTTCTTGGGTCATCCACCATTCAAAATCTTTGGCAAACAACGGCTCTAGATCATCTGCACAAGCGAGTGAAGCCGAGCCACCGGTTCCACGTTGGTCGAGAAAAATGAAGGTTCTGTCTGAGCGCAACGCCTGGTGTGATCGTAGCCAAAACGGAGCGGCTTGGATGGCGGACTGTCCTGGCCCACCTGCCAGAAACACCATGGGGTCAGCTGCTGGATTTCTTGAGGTCGCAGGCAACGTGATGAGTCTTAAGTCAATCGTCGCGCCATCCGGGTCATTATGATCAAGCGGCACCGTGATCAATTCGCAGATTGCGTCCTCATCAATCCGCTTCAAAGCTTCCGCGTCTTTGTCCTCACAGGATGCGTAGGTAACTACCCCGTGCACGGAGGCGAGGGAAAAGCCGATGATCAAAAGGCTGATTTTTAGGTGTTGTTGTGCGCGAACGACAGCGGTCATGGGTTGTGACACCGAACTTTCATAGCGGGAACCTTAGCCTTTTTACTTCTGGTTGTTCCAGTTAATTCTCAGTGTGACCATCACTTTTGACGATAAGCTGCTGAAGGGCGACGAAGGAGCGCGTTCCTTCAAACCCCCGTCTCCGCTACCTGATCTCGGATTGCCTATGGAGCCGCTTTTTGTGCGGTTTCGCTTGAGGGCAGCTAGAGGTCGACGGTAGTTCCTTCACCTGGCGTGGAGTCGAGGTTGATGTGTCCCTCAGATCGGACGATGAAGCCGTAAACCACGCTAAGGCCTAATCCGCATCGGATCGCTCTCCGACTAGCGCGGCCGCTTGTGGGATGCGCTTCAGTTCAGTCATCGAGGCCGACTCAAACGATCTATTTTCGAGCTCAAAGGTCTGAAGAAAAGCAATGATGGACAAAGTTATACCGGCGGTGATCGACAACACAGCGCTTAACCCGATGGCCTTCCCGAGCAAAGACGAAAATCGAAAACCCAACTGCAACAACTCTCACAAAAATAGTTAACAGCATCCCGCTGACGGCTCGCGAACGGCTAGGCTAGCTTAAATTGGTTGAAGCCTGAGGCTGTCAGAGACACCTTGTGTAGCGCATCGTTAAGTCTAAATTTAAGCGCTGATCTACGTGCTAATTTAAACGCATAGCGCCTGCAGATTCGCTGCTTCTTCTCGAACGGCTTCCGGTGAGCCTAGCAACTGGCGATTAAAACCGACCCGTTTAAACCAATAGTGCAGCCCAACTAAATCTGTAAACCCCATGCCGCCATGAACTTCGGTGCTGGTTTTTGCAACAAACTGGCCGACTTCTGCAAGGTGCGCCTTGGCGTGGCATGCCGTCAGACCAGCCTCATCCGGCGCGTCATCGAAAGCGTGGCCAGCATACCAAACAAAGGCTCGACAAGGTTCGAGCTGCGAGGCCATCTCGGCACACATGTGCTTAACGGCCTGAAACGAGCCAATAGCCCGATTGAATTGCTTGCGGTCGAGCGAATAACTCACGGCTTGGTCAAGCATGCATTGAGACGCGCCCAGTGTGTCGGAGGCTTGAATGGCCCTTCCGGCATACAGTGTTGAATCAAGAACTGAGGCGTCATCGGAAATCAGAGAAGCTGCTGACTGATCAAACGTCAGCTCGCAAATCGTTCGTGTGCAATCAATGGTCGTTAGTGTCCGACGGGCGAGCGCGTCAGCTTCAACGTAGTAAACGCATTTGTCTTTCGTAGCGACCAAATAGCCGTGAGCATCAGCGTCGAGGGCAAAAAGGGATGACCCGCTTAAGGTCGTCCCAGTTGCTTCGATGTTCGTGTCTGATCTAGCGCCCGTCGCCGCCGCAAACGCGACACCGACTCGGGTGGTTCCTGCAGCAATTCCTGGTAGTAGCTCGCTCGCTCCGGCTTCCGTTAAGTACCTTGCGGCCATGATCGCACTGCTAAGGTAGGGACCTGGGCAAATGGCGTAGCCCAATGCTTCGGCGACGACCACTGCATCTAACATGCCGAGACCGACGCCTCCCTGCGCTTCGGGGATGAGTAAGCCCGCAATGCCTAGGTCAATGAGGCCTTGCCATACAGCTGCATCCGTTTGCTCCTTGGCAGCAATACCTCGCACGAGATCCAGCGGTGCCTCGGTTGTCAGGAATTTTTTCACGCTGTCTTGAAGCAATATTTGATCCTGCGAAAGTCCGAATTCCATTTAAGCCTCCGATGCCGCAAATTTGGGCTCTTTAGGCATGCCCAAGCCGCGCTCGCTAATGATGTTTTTCTGAATTTGGGAAGTGCCCCCACCGATAATGAGACCAAGGTAGTACATGTATTGGTATTGCCACGACCCATTACCCTTTAGATACGGATTGTCGCCGTAACTGACACCGATCTCGCCCATGACATCGATTCCAAGGCATTCGATCTCGTGGCGCAGCTCAGTCCCCAGCAGCTTCACAATCATGCCGGCTAACCGTACGTCTTGATTTTTGTTGATGTTCGCCGATAGCAGACGCATATCGTTGTACTGCATGGCGAGCACTCGGCCTTGAAGCTTCATGAGTCGGTCCCGGAATACAGGGTTATCAATAACCCGCTCGCCATTGATCGTTTCTTCTCGCATCAGTTTGATCACACCGTTCAGTCTCGACATGGCTGCGTCTGGAGGCGCAAGCGAGCCGCGCTCATGACCAAGGATTGCGTTGGCAACCCGCCAGCCCTGACCGCGCTGCCCGACGATTTGGTGCTTGGGAACGCGCACATCCGTGAAAAACACTTCGTTGAAGTTTGCGTTACCAGTCATGTCGACGAGGGGCCTAACCTCAATCCCCGGTGTGTCCATTCTGAAGAGCAAAAAGGAAATACCTTGATGTTTTGGCGCCTCCGGTTCGGTTCGGACCAGGCAGAAAATCCAATCAGCTAGATGGGCCGTGCTCGTCCAAATCTTTTGGCCGTTGATCACCCATTCATCCCCGTCGAGTTCGGCTTTAGTCGTGAGGCTGGCAAGGTCACTGCCGGCACCGGGTTCTGAATAACCCTGACACCAGATCATGTCTGCTTCGATAGTGGGCTTGATAAACGTTTGCTTTTGCTCTTCGGTACCCATTTCCAACAGCACGGGTGTCAGCATGCTAATGCCCTGGCCGCTAAAGCCGGTATTGACCTGGGCGTTGCTAAATTCTTCGGCAATGATTCGCGACTTCAGGATGTCGGGTGTCGCGCCATAGCCGCCGTACTCTTTGGGAATGGTTCGCGAATGGTAGCCATGTTCAATGAGAAGTTTTTGCCATTCTTTAGTGGCGTCGCTGCGCGGTCCGGAACCGGCTTTGGGTTGCCGATCTGCGTATTGATCCAAAAAGCCTTTTACCTCTGATCGGAACGTCTCGTATTCTTGGCCGTAGGAAAGATCCATAGTGGCTCCGTATTTTTTGCAGGAATTAGTTCAATGCAAGGAGGCTACCATAGGCGCTTTCGCGGTCAAACTAGGCTGGCCGTGCGAACCGACCTGGCATTCCTGACCTGGCGATGGGGTGGAAGCAACTGGCTAAGACAGCGCCTCCCACAGCAGTGGGTCGGCCAGTAGCTCGAGTGCGAGATGGGTCTCTGTTGGCTGGCTTGGAGCGCTGATGGTGAGTGCGACATCCAGATCGCCAGAGATCGCTAGACACTCCTTGCCACGTAGGGTCGCAACTAGGAGGTCACTGGGAACGCTATTGGGCGGTGTAATCCTCCTCTCCTCGAGCAATGCTCGACAGTTGTTCCACCACAGCAGGCGAAAGTGAGGCGATGAAGATTGAGCGGGCTCGCGCATTGCCATGAGATAGCTGCCAT
>CAJXDD010000038.1:0-15917 GCA_913052075.1 uncultured Gammaproteobacteria bacterium | reverse complement strand
CGGCGATCGCCGCGACATCCGCTTGCCATTCGGTAAAGCGCGCCTCTCTTGTGTCGGCATAAGGGCCAACGCCAAGGGGTGTACCGAAATGATCAAGGATCATAACCGTGTCAGGGCACGCCTTCGCCAAAGCCAAGAAGTCCTGATTTTGATAATGGTAGTGCCAAGTGTCATAGGTTAAGCCCAGATTTCCCAGTAGCCTGACGCCTGCCCGAAAATCGGGATTTGCGTAGAGCCCAGCCGGGGCTGAACCCGCGATGAAGAGCGCTTCAGGATGCGTCGCCCTAGCACCAGCGTGCCTGATTCCTCTAAATAACCCACGTCCTAATTCGGTGTGCTGAGAAAGAAGGAACCGTAGGTTTTCTGCTGGGAGCCTCAGGTCTACTCGGCTAACAATGGCAGCGATTTGGGCCCGGTCCGGACACGCTTCAGCACGGCCAGCCTCGCCGGCAACAAATGCTGTTTCGCCAAGGGGTGCTTCCTCAATCGGCCCTGTCTTTCGATATTCAGCATGGCACTCTACGAATACGGTTTTTTTGACGTGGTGCCCACTTTCAGTGTCTGACCATAGGTCCTCAAGGAGATAGTCCGCCCCTGGGCGACGCCACAGATGATGATGGGGATCGATGATGGGTAGCTCTGGTGCAATGATGGCTTCTTCGACTTGAGAGAGCCACTCCTTGGTTCCGGCCTTAAGGTGGGGCATGTAATCCTCGCGGTAGTTGAGTGCAATGTTTCTGCGATAGTGTGGTTAAATCGAGTCGTTGGCAAGGAGAGGGGTCCAAATGGTGTGTGATGCCGCACTCGCCCAGGTCGCGGTGAGGTAAGTCGCGAACGCGGGCTCCCAAGTGGTTGACCGTTCTTAGTATATGGAGCGAATCGGGAGCATGGTCGATCAACAAGTATGGGCGATCGAAGCTATAGGCCGATATTGAGCCTTTGGTGAGGGGTTCGGGCTCTGTCAGCAGAACCTAGGGTCGTTAGGGAACCAAACTTTAAATATTTATTGAGGGAGAGTGTTTTGAAAGGGCAAGTGCATTATGAGGTGAGTGGTCAGTCGGCCATCCTGAGTATCGATAACGCGCCGGTGAATCCATTATCTAGTGGGGTTCGGCAAGGGTTGTTTGATGGGGTAGCGAGAGCGCTTGAAGATGAGAAGGTAACTTCCATCATTCTAACGGGCTTAAACCGAGCGTTTATTGCCGGCGCGGATATCAGTGAATTCGGTGCAGCTGCAACCGCGGGTGCTAGCCTTGATGTTGTCTTGCAGAAAATGGAAGGGAGTACCAAGCCCATTATCGCAGCCATCAATGGAACCGCATTTGGGGGCGGGCTTGAGGTAGCACTTTGCTGTGATTATCGAGTGGCTGCTTCATCTGCGCCTTTAGGGTTACCAGAAGTCAAATTAGGGTTGCTTCCTGGTGCAGGGGGAACGCAGAGACTTCCGCGTCTGATAGGCGCTCCCAAAGCGCTCCCTATGATTATTTCAGGGGACCCGGTAGATGCGTCAACGGCACTCACCCTAGGACTAGTTGATGAGGTGACCGATGGCGCTGTTGTGGAGGCTGCGATTGCATTCGCCGAGGACTTGCTATCAAAGGGTAATCCCACAAGGAAGATAAGAGACTTAGACCACCACGTTGCTTCAGATCGAGGCGATACTGCCTGGTTGACCGATGTTCTAGGACAAATCGATCGGACGCATCGTGGTCAGTTCGCGCCCGAGCAAATTGTGAAATGCGTTGAGGCGGCGGTTATGAGCGATGATTTCGATGCAGGGATGGGTGTTGAAAAAGCGTGCTTTGCCGAGTGCTTGAATCACCCGCAGCGGGAAGCACTCATTCACATCTTTTTCGCAGAGCGCGCCGCAAACAAGATTCCAGGACTTGCCGGAGATTTGCCGCTCATGGACATCAAAGAGGCGGCGGTGGTTGGCGCTGGCACCATGGGTGGAGGCATCGCCATGTGTTTTGCCAATGCTGGGATCCCAGTCAAAGTGTACGACAACAGTCCAGAGGGTTTGGAGCGCGGCGTGAGCGTGATCCGCTCCAACTACGCCCGAACCGTATCGAAGGGGCGACTTAGCCAGAGCGACATGGACGATCGCATGGCGAAGATTGAGCCCGTCTCAACCATGGAGGCTTTTCAAAATGCCGATGTAGTGGTGGAAGCGGTCTATGAAAACCTTGATCTTAAGAAACAGATATTTGAGACCTTGGACGGCATTATGAAGCCGGGCGCGCTTCTTGCGACCAATACATCAGGGCTGGATGTGGACGCGATAGCGGCCAGCACCTCTCGACCCGAATCTGTTTGTGGTATGCATTTTTTCAGTCCAGCCAATGTGATGCGTTTGCTTGAAGTTGTTCGAGGTGAGGCGTCTTCTCCAGAGACCCTAGCCACCGCCATGGCAATGGGTAAACGCATGGGTAAGGTTAGCGTCATGGCTGGTAACTGCCCTGGATTTATTGGTAATCGAATGTTGGGGGGCTACACCCAACAGGCAAATTTGATGATTTTGGAGGGCGCAGCACCAGAGCAAATCGACCGCGTCATGTACGAATTCGGATTGGCCATGGGTCCTTTTGCGATGGCGGACATGGTTGGGCTCGATCTAGGATGGCGTGCTCGCAAGATGCGAGGAGGCTCGAATGAGATCACGGCAAGGATACCTGACGCTTTGTGCGAGCTTGATCGTTATGGGCAAAAAAATGGTAAGGGGTACTACCGGTACGAAGAGGGTAGCCGGACACCGATACCTGACCCCATTACCAGTGAGGTGATTGAAAAAGTAGCCGCTGATCTAGGGTATGAGCGAAAAACATTCTCGGATGAAGAAATATTGAAACGCTGTGTTTATCCCTTGATCAATATCGGCGCGCAATTGCTCGATGAAGGTCATGCCCTACGAGCTGGCGATATCGACACGGTGTATGTGAACGGCTACGGGTTTCCGACGTACGTGGGTGGACCCATGTGGTATGCCGACGTCGTTGGTCTCGATCAGGTGCTGGCAGATATGGAGCGTTTTTACGCTGAAACGGGAGACGAGGCATGGAAGCCCGCTAAGTTGCTTACGAACTTGGTGAAAGAGGGTAAAACACTCGCATCTCTCGGGTAGCTTTGCACTGCCGGTATCGGTAGGTTGATGCGTCACTGTTCTGCTTCGGTGATCAAGGAGGAGTCGACATGGATGAATTCAAAGGTCGCTGGCAGGCCCAGCAATCAGAAGATGGTGGGTCCCGACTTGTCGGCGGTACGCTCGCCCGCTCTGTCGCGGAGTGCTTTATGGCAGGGTACCAACTAGCGCTGGACCGCACGTTTCATCTGCAAGACACGCGTTGGGGAGCCCTCGCGGTGAGCGAGGGTTTCGAGGGCCATCCGCCGGTCACGGTGGATGGAGAATCAGCGCTCGCAGGTAGCAAAACTTGGGTACCGGGAGCGCCTTATATTGACACCGTCATGATTCGAGTGGGCCGAGGCCGAGACGCGATGTTTGTCCAAATCGATCTACCGTGCGGTGGCGTTACAAGCGCGCTTCGGGAAAAAGATGGTTTCCTTGATGAGCTAGACATCGGGATGATTCACCTTGATCGGGTCCCGCAAGGCTCGTATCGGGTGATTGACGCGTTTCCCGTCCGTCAATTTCCTTTGATGGAGGCGACCAGTTTCTTCGCCGTCTTGATGACTGTTGCTGACCAAACAGGTGCCTCAGTTAATTCGGCATTGATGGACGAGTCGCATGAGATGGCGCACATCTCCGCGACTGAACTGAACGTTGAAGATGCCAAACAGTTCGTTGAGAGTACTCAAGGCTGGCTTCGGTCCAATCCAACTTGGGCTGAGCGTTGCCTGGCTGGCTGGAGGACTGATCAAAAACTCGTCTCGATGTACGCGGGACTCGCAAGCCATTGATCGCACGTTTTCAGTTGGCGCCTCAAGACCAGCGGTTCCCATAACAAGGGGCTCCATGATTGCGGAGGCTGTTGGTCTCGGTTCCTATCTTTTGGAAGCCATTTTTTTTTGAAGCACGGTCATGGTTTTAGCGGCCTGCTTATCCCCCTGGCGCGTCGCTATGGCGATGCCTTGAGAATATATTTCATCGGCCTGTGCGATTTTCCCTAGGGCTTGGAAGACCTGCGCTAGTTTTAAATAGGCAGCGGAGTACTCGGGATCAAAATCTAGGCACGCGGTTAAATGCGTCTCGGCCTGTTCCTTTGCCGCTTGATCAGGCATCGCTGCGTAGGCAGTGCCCAGCCCGTAGCGCACGAGAGCACCGTCTTTGCCTTTGGCGAGCATCGTCTCTAAGTTTTCAATTTGCGTCATGGGTTATCACACCACCTGTTCTGACTTTGACTTCTTGCTTCTGGCTTCTGCATGGATCAATGGATCGATGAGAGCGCTTAATGGCTAATTCACGTTGACCAGCATCAAGATAACAGACTCATGTACTGAGGCGTGTATAAGAGGCGTTATCGAGTCCGAATGGTTTAAGATCAGAGTTCGCCGCGAGGGCGTGCCAGTCACCTCAAAAGCCAAGGCTTTCCTATTTATCCTTAGAGAAAATCTATGAGCGAGCAAGCGCAATCGATCAGCCTAACGCCCATTCGGGATGAGATGATTGAAACGATTCTTTCGTTGAACAACGCCAATACCCCCCATGTTAACGCTTTAGAGAGGGAGCGATTGGAGGCGCTGATCACTATGTCTGATGTCGATTTGGCTGCCATCGACGATAGCGGCGCGGTTCAGGGTTTTGCGCTCGTTTTTAAGCCAGGCCGAAACTACGATAGTTTGAATTATCGATGGTTCGAGTCTCGCTTCGAGCAGTTCTTGTATTTGGATCGCATCGTCGTTCTCCCAAACGTCCGACGGATGGGCCTTGGCCGCTCGTTGTATGGCGCGGTGTTTCATGCGGCTAAAACAGCGCGTGCTGAACGAGTTTGCTGCGAGGTAAATTTAGATCCGCCCAATCCAGGGTCGATCCGCTTTCATGAACAGCTGGGTTTCCAAGGAATCGGTGAGCAATCCACGGAAAAAGGCCAGAAGCGGGTTTTGCTGATGGAAAAGCGAATCCAAAGTGAGGTACCTAGATGAGCCAAAGCTATCAGGGTTGGATCGTGGTTGCGGTGGTGACGGCGCTTGGGCTGCTTTACGCATGGTTCAGAACGCCCGAACCACCTGCCACACTGCCTCAGCAAGCGGAAAAGATCACTCCCAAGCCCACTACGCGGACGAGCGTTGCAGCCTCTATGGAGCGGTGCACTCGCCAGGGGGACACTGTAGAGATGTCGGGGTCAGTTAAGAACACTGGGACGACGCGAGTGTCTCGCGTGGTCGTAGAAACGCTATGGAAAGATGAGTTTGGGCTGGTGGTGGAGCGGGGCAGCGTGTTCGCGGTAGGAGAGGATTCGCCTTTGGCGCCGGGTATGAGCCGAAACTTTACCGATACTACCCGCCATCGGCGTGTGACTCGCTGTAATGTCGAGGTTGCTGACTATTGGGCGGACGAGCCCAGGCCATGACCGCGTTGACAGAGGAAGAGCAGGCAGCCTATCGGGCCGACGGGTTTGTCATCAGACGCAATCAGTTCGCTCAGTCCTTGATGGCTAGCGTCAACCGCGCGCTGGATATCGCAGAGAGGGAATTACTGGCGGCTGCCAGTATTGATGGAAAAGCGTATGCCATGGATGGTCGGCCCTTCGTTGATATCGGCCACCGAACCTTGCAATTTGAATTTGGCGAAGCGTGGACAGAGGCCAGGCAATTGCGGGTAGTTGAGCCAATCGCCGATTGCACGCCAGTCCTCGACTGGTTAGTCAGGACGCCTCAAATGACAGGGCCAATTCAATCGATCCTGTCGTGCGATCGATTGTCGCTGTGGACGGACAAGCTCAATTTCAAGGCGGCAGGCGGCACAGGATTTGAGTGGCACCAGGATGCACCTTACTGGACCCCGGTCTCAGATTCGGTCGCTGATATGCCCAATGCGATGGTTGCTCTTGATCAGGCTTCGAAAGCCTCCGGCTGCCTGCGGGGAATTCGCGGTAGTCATCTAGGGGGCGCCTATCCAGGTAAGCAAGATGGTTCGCCGCTCGCAGGCTTTTACACAGATCCTGCATGTTTCGACCTATCAGCGGCAGTAAATTTTGAGGTCAGTGCGGGCGATTTGATTTTTTTTGATCCCTTCTTGGTACATGGCTCGACGGACAACAATACAAGTAACCGGCGTCGGGCCTTAATAGTGACTTATCAGCCTGCCGACCAACCGTCCCTCAAGTCAGGACGTGTCATTAACCTTTAGAGCGCTAGGTTAACCGGATCATCGAGGCGTCTGGATTCGAGGAACCGTCGTAAGATGATCCATGACCGCTTCATTGCCGACTCTCCGACTGATCTTGGGGGATCAACTCAACGCCAACCACTCATGGTTCACGATAGTAGACGATAGCGTTGTTTACCTTTTAGCTGAATTGCACGAAGAAGCCAGTTATGCCCCGCACCACATTCAAAAGCTGCAGGCCTTCTTTCTTGCGATGCAGCAGTTCAGCGCCAAGTTAAGGAAAGCGGGCCATACGGTTATTCACTTAACGCTGGACGACACGGCGGAGTGTTCCTCTCTCGCTGCCCTGATCGAGCAAGTGATGAACGAGCATCAACTAGTTCGATTTGAGTACCAATGTCCTGACGAATATCGACTTCGATCTCAACTAGAAACTCTGTGCAAAACCCACTGGTGGCAGGGTGGCAGTGTCTCAACCGAGCACTTTCTCCTAAGTGAGGAAGAAGTGTTGTCTTACTTTGCTCAAGACAAACAGTATCGAATGGAGCACTTTTACCGGTTTATGCGGAAGAAATTCGAAGTGCTGATGGATAACGGCAAGCCCGTCGGGGGCCGCTGGAATTTCGACCAGGAAAACCGAAAGCGACTACCCAAAAAGTGGACACCTCCAGGCGCACTGCTCTATGCCCATGACGTGACCGAGGTTAATGAGAGACTCAAGCGGCATGGGATCGCTGGATGGGGCGAAGGCAGTAAGCCACTGACCTGGCCGATCACGGTGGAGGAGAGTGAACAGCTTGCAAGGGACTTCATCGCACGGCTCTTGCCGCAATTCGGTCGGTACCAGGATGCGCTGACCGATAGAGATTGGGCGCTTTATCACGCGCGCTTGTCGTTTTCATTGAACAGCAAGTTGTTGTCACCTAAATGGGTGATTGATCAGGTGGTCAAGGCGTATGTAGATGCACCCGATCAACAGAGCCTCGCCTCCATCGAAGGCTTCGTCCGGCAAATCATGGGCTGGCGAGAATACGTTCGTGGAATTTATCTTTCCAGGATGCCGGACTACGCTACTAGCAACGGTTTGGATAACAAAGCGCCCTTACCGAACTTTTACTGGACGGGCGACACCAACATGCGTTGCGTCGCGCACGCGATCCAGCAAACGAAAGAACACGCCTACGCCCATCATATCCAGCGGTTGATGGTAACGGGCAATCTTGCGCTGCTTCTTGGAGTGCATCCCGATGAGGTGGACAGGTGGTACCTCGGGGTATACATCGATGCGATTGAGTGGGTGGAAATGCCAAATACGCGAGGTATGAGCCAGTACGCCGATGGAGGGTTTCTGGCCAGTAAGCCTTATGTGAGCTCGGGCAAGTATATTCAGAGAATGAGTGACTACTGCCAAGGTTGCACCTACGATGTCGATCAGCGACACACAGACAATGCCTGCCCATTCAACAGCCTATACTGGTCCTTCCTGCACCAGCATCGGGATCAATTGGAGAGTAATCAAAGAATGCGAATGATGTACGCTAATCTTGATCGAATCCCCGCTCTTGAGCTCGATAACACGTTGGCGCGGGCCAACGCGATTCGACAAGCGCCTGATGAGTTTTAGCATCGTTCAGCGAGTAGATAGAGATAACAGTTCACAAGCTTTTTAAAACGGCCCTGGGTTCGGAGGAAGGGTAAGCCTCCGTTACGATTACTTTGCTGACGGCGGAAAGTATCCTCTCACAACCTACTGATCGGATCGGTCAAGTCCTGCGAGCACTGGCTCTACGCTGTTACACCCTCCCTGCGGGGGCCTTGAACCTAATAAGTCCATCAAATGCTTTTGGAATACGCGGTCAAAGTAGACCATCAGAGAGGGCGTCAGCAGCCCGCGAGCTCGTCAGCAAGTGTTGTGGATCAACCGCTTCCGATGGGGCTATGGTTACGTGCCTTGCCACCATGGAAAGACCTATACTCCCTGAGAGCTTTGATTTGTGGGAGACAGAATGGAACGACGGAGAGCAGGCAGTATGGAAGAACTGGCCCAAATCCAGGGCCGGATGTTTGATGCTGAGGGTGTGCTTGCCAGTATCAAGAGTTACGAGCCTAGGCCCAGTGATGTGGTTATTTCTCCTTACGGGAAGTCGGGTACCACCTGGACACAGCAGATATTCCATACACTAAGGACGCGAGGTGATATGGATTTTGATGACATTTCTCGGGTCGTTCCATGGATCGAGATGGGTAGGCGCGTGGATATTGATCTGAATGCGGAGCAGCGAGGAAACCCGCGGGGTTTTAAGAGCCACCTCGAATTTGATCAGTTGCCGAAGGGCGCAAGATATATCAATGTCATTAGGAACCCGCTCGATGCTGCCTACTCGGCATTTAAGTTTATGGAGGGCTGGTTTCTTGAGGTAGGCGCTGTTGATCCCGAAACCTTCGTTTTGGCGGGCACTAAAGATGCACGATATTTCAAGCACTTTGCTAGCTGGTGGCCCCACCGAGAGGATGAAAATGTGTTGCTGCTTTGCTTCGAACACATGAAGGCAGATCACGAGGGAACGATTCGAAAAATTGCGGAGTTTGCGGGCATTGCCCTGGATGATGAATTGCTCGCGATCACTCTTGAGCATAGCTCCCTTGACTTTATGCAAGTGCATAAGGATCGGTTTGACGACGCCATGCTGCGGGCGCGATCAGAACAGGAAGTGCTCCCCCCTGGCAGTGACAGCGCAAAGGTGCGCGCGGGACAAATTGGTGAGTTCGAATTTAGTGAGGGAGTGAAGCGTCGATTCGAAAGCCTTTGGAGTGAGCACTTGCTGGTAGTAACCGGGTACCAAACCTACGGCGATCTCATCGCTGACTTAAAGCGGTAGACCTGTTCCTCAATCGAGAGTATCTCGCGTTGGCAGCGTGATATCGATGGAGTAGGCCCTGTGTCCTCTCGGTGCTCGAGACCCGATAAGGGCCCAATGAACGTTGATGATTAGGCCCTCAGGTCGCAAGTTGAACACGGTTTCTTCCCGCTTGTTTCGCTTGATAAGCAGCGGCGTCGGCGCGCTGCCGGAGAGAGGATATTGCTTCATTAGAATGGCTAAGCGCCACACCAAGACTTGCCGATATTTTCGGGCCTTGCTCAGATTGCAACGCTGCGATCTGCTCACGAATGGCTTCTGCTAATCGAAGTGCAGCGGGTTCGTCCAAGCCTCGTATGACGACCTCAAACTCCTCACCGCCCGTTCGTGAGATAAGGTCCACCTTGTTTTGAAACACGCCGATTGCTTGGGCAATGTCGATTAACACTTGGTCTCCAAACGCGTGGCCATACACATCGTTGATGTGTTTGAAATTGTCAAGATCAATCGCAATCACGGTCACACCATCGCTGGCCTGACCGCCCTCCTTTAAAAATTCAGCTAGTCTGCGCATGTGGTAGCTTCGGTTAAAAAGCCTCGTCAGTGGATCCAGATTAGCGAGCCTGTTGGTGTGTCGAACAAATTGAAAGACCACGAACGCCAAAAGCACCTCGCCAAAAAAAGTGAGTGCGTCTCCAACGACCCAGTAATCGGGCGATGCGTTCGGGAAGAAGAGATTCGCCGCATCTAGCAAATTGCCCATTTGGAGCGCAAACAGCGCCAGCAACAACGTTGACCTTGCTGAGAGGGTGACTTTCACCAGGGTAGCGCCAATGAACATCAGAAAGACTGACAGGAACGAGGCCGTCTCAAATAGAACAGACAGTCCACCTTGCGGGACATGAATCGGATGCTCGGTCACTAGGTGATATAGCAAATAGCCGGAGGTCGCTACATTTAGAAAGATAAGCACTAAAGCGCGATCCGGCCGTGTGAATCTGACCTGTAAAGAAGGACTTGATGCCTCGGTGTTCAAAAGAGAGAGCGCCTCCAGCGACTCGTATTGTGAGAAAATGAAGCGATGCAGGCGCGTGCCCGAACCGATGAACTACGTGTGTAAGATGGTAGCAAACTCGGATTGCCAGCCCAAATTGCCAAGTTTGCGTGCTGAAGCGATGCGCTGGCGCATCTTTTTTTTGTGTCGTTAATAGGCTCAGCCCAGTGCGAGCGATGAAACAGGAATACGCAATTTATAAAAACCGTGAGAGGGGAGAGCAGCAGCCATGGCGCAAGGAACCGAGCTTGACGAGGCTTATCGCACGGCCGAGTACTATATCGAGGACGATCCGCCCATTCGATTTGAGATTGATCAACCGCATCAGGGGTTAGCTTTATTATTGATGAGCTTTGATGTCGAGCAGGCTGTTTGGATTACGGCCTACAACCCTGGCAGTCAGCTTCAAAGTGGGGATGATAACTTGACCAACCAAATGCAGCTGCTGGAGCGTATAGAAGCTATGCGACTCAATTATTTCGTCGGGCACAGCTGCGACAGAGCGGGAGAATGGTTTGAGCCGGGGTATCTGGTGCTGGGAATGGACGAAGAGATTGGTGTTGATCTAGGTCGTGACTTCGGGCAGTACGCGGTGGTTGCCATCGGGCTGAGCGGAGAGCCTAGGCTACGGCTGGTGGGGAACTAAACGAAGTCGGTTGATCACTGGTTGGTCGAAAGACAGAGGGTAGACGTCAGCTATGGGCGGCAAGTAAATCGCCAAACCAGCGTTAGGAGGCTCAGGGGAAGCTTTGGCGGTTTACTGGAGGGTTAGCCGCGAAACACTTCGTCAATCGGACGAAGCTGATTCTTGCGCGTCTAGGCAATCACAGGAGGGGGCAGTGAAAATTAACCAAACTATTACTGGGCGCGGTGAATATGCTTAGACGAATTGGTCCGCCTATCGCGATCATTGTCGTTGGTTTTGGACTCGCTGCAGCACTCCTAAGAACAGGACCATCGATTACACCTCAAGCTCCAGTAGCCAAGTCTCCGCTCGTACGGGCAGTGACGGTTCAGCCTGCTGATTTCGAGTTTGAGGCAACTGCGAGAGGCACAGTCATGCCGCGCAGCGAGACGGAACTCATCGCTGAAGTTTCAGGTCGAGTTATTGAACTATCGCAGTCGTTAGTGACCGGGGGATTCTTTAAAGAAGATGACGTGCTGCTTCGAATCGATCCGCTTGACTATGAGATTGCACTAGAGCAGGCGAGCGCCCAAGTGCAGCGAGCCACCAGTGAGCTCGCAACCGCAAGTAAAAATTACGAACGACAGCGCAATCTATCGAAGCGACAGTCCACCAGCGAATCTCTCGAGGACGATGCGCGGAACCGGCTGCAGATGGCTGAGGCCGCTCAGCGAGAGGCGAGAGCCCGGCTAGCTTCAGCCGAGCGTGACCTTGAGCGGACAGTGGTCAAGGCGCCTTATGACGGGCGCGTTCGAACTGAGCAAGTAGACCTAGGGCAATTCCTGAATCGGGGCAGTCGATTGGCGAGACTTTATGCCATTGATGCTGCCGAAGTCAGGCTGCCAATCAAAGACGATGAACTCGCTTTTCTCAACATCTCGCTCCGTGATGGTAGTGCTTGGGAAAAGCGTCCGAGCGTCTCACTCTCCGCCGAATTTGCGGGTGCAGTGCATCGCTGGACGGGAGAAATCGTTCGGACAGAAGGGGAGCTTGACCCCAAGACGCGTATGATTCAGCTTGTCGCCAGCGTCGCTGACCCGTACCGGGCGGGTACAACTCCTTTGCCAGTTGGGCTCTTTGTTGACGCCGTCATCACAGGGGGCGTGCAACCTAATATCGTGAGATTGCCAAGAGGGGCTATGGTGTCGCCAAGCGAAGTCTACATTGTAGATTCATCTGAACGCCTAGTCCGCCGCACGGTCAACGTTTTGCGATCCCAGGGAGATTTTGTCTACATCAACGATGGACTGCTCAGGGGGGATAGGGTCTGTCTTTCAAGGCTCGCCACGGCGATGCCGGGCATGAAGGTTCGGGTAGAGAATACTGAGGAGGTGGGTTGATGCCTCGGCTCATCGCCTGGTTCGCAACGAATCACATAGCAGCAAATCTGTTACTGATACTCATTGTATTAGCGGGATTGTCGGCCGTCCTGACTATGCCCCAGAAGTCCTTTCCGGACATTGATGTGCCTATCATTTCCGTCAGCATTCCCTATTTGGGCGCAGCGCCTGAAGAGGTTGAGCAGGGCGTTTGTATTCGAGTTGAAGAGGAGCTCGATGGTGTCGAAGGGGTTAAGGAAATCCGTTCGGTGGCCAATGAGAGTCTCTGTTCGGTTACGGTTGAGTTGTTTGAGGACGCGGACGAATCGCGAGCGCTTGATGATGTCAAAAATCGGATTGACGCATTAGATACGCTGCCCGAGGAAACAGAGCAGCCTATCATCAACCTGGCGACAAGTATTAGACCAGTGATTGATCTTGCCATTACTGGTCCTGATGATGAACGAACGCTTAAGGTCTTAGGCCAGCGCGTGCGGGATGAGATTGCCGCATTGCCGGGAATCACCCAGGTGTCACTCGTCAATACGCGCCCCTATGAAATTTCTATCGAAGTATCTGAATCAGATTTACAGCGCTTCGGCTTGACGTTCTCGCAGGTGGCAGAGGCGGTTCGCGCTCGAGCCATTGACCTTCCTGGCGGCGCCATCAAGACCGAAGACGGTGAAATTCTGCTGAGGACTAAAGGGCAAGTGTATTGGGGCGAAGAATATGAACGCTTAGTCCTACTATCCCGCCCCGACGGTAGTCTCGTCTATCTGAGTGATGTTGCGAGGGTGGTCGATGGCTTCGAGGATACGGATCAATCTCTGCGGTTTGACGGTCAGCCAGCTGCGATTGTCCGTGTTTCTAGAATCGGTAGCGAGGATATTCTCGCGATCACGGGCGCCGTAATGGCCTACCTTGACACTTCGGCCCGGGCCCTTCCAGAAGGGGTCAAGCTCACGGTCTGGAACGACAACTCGCGATTGCTGGAGGACCGTCTTGCGACCTTGTTGGATAGTGCGCGGCAAGGATTTTTGATGGTGCTGCTCCTCCTTGCCCTGTTCTTAAGGCCAGTGTTGGCTTTTTGGGTGAGCGTGGGGGTACCTGTCGCTTTCATGGGTGCTCTTTATCTGACCAACTATGTTGGTCTTTCTATCGATGGAATTTCTCTATTTGGGTTTATTCTAGTGCTTGGCATTATGGTGGACGATGCCATTGTCGTTGGTGAGAGCGTCCACTCCCGTCAAAGAGAGGGGGGTACCCCACTCGTGGGATCCATCGAGGGGACCCAGCGAATCACTATTCCTGTGATCTTTGGTGTACTGACCACGATTTGTACGTTCCTGCCCATGCTCCAAGGCGTTGGCTCCTCGGGTCAAATTGGTGCGGTCATCGCCACCGTGGTGATCTGTTGTTTAATTTTCTCACTCATTGAGTCGCAATTGATCTTGCCGGCGCATTTGGGCAACAAACAGACTAAAACGGCGAGAAGCGAGGTTTATCTGCTTCTGGTGCCGTTGATGGTCATCCTGCTTTTGCAATTCTCATGGAGCACGTCTAGTTTTGTTGGCCTCGCTATAGCACTGATGACGGTTGTCTACGCACTAGACCGGTTGGGCCTAACGGATGTGCCGGCTAAGCGACTCATTGCGGCTCAATCCCGTTTTTCGGCGAGAGTCGAGGCGCTGATCGATGGCCCATTCAGGCGCATCGTTCAGCGGGCGACCCAGGCAAGATACACAACCCTCGCGATGGCTTTCGCATTCTTTTTATCGGGAGTTGCTGTCTTCGGTAGCGGCCGCTTGCCATTTTCGTTTTTTCCACCGCTTGCAGCAGATCAGGTCATTGCGCAGTTGACGATGCCACTTGGAACGTCGTCAGAGATAACGGAGCAGGCGGTTCGCCATCTGGAACGGACAGGCGAAGCCATTCGCGATGAGCTGAACGAGCAATATGAAGTGGCGCCGCCCGTGACCCATATCCTGGCGTCAGTCGGGGGAAGTCAGGGCGGTGGTTTGGGTCCGCCGGGCAGCGGCGGCGGTAATGCAAGTGGCGGCCATATGGGTGAAGTCACACTACAGCTCACTCCAAGTCAATCGAGAACTATCGGTACGAAGGAGGTGGCTGCCCTGTGGAGGGAGCGTTCTGGGTCGATTGCTGGCGCGGTGGAGCTTAAGTTCAATAGTTCCTTATTCTCTGTAGGTAACGCGATTGACATTCAACTCGCAGGCAATGATGTGGATGAATTGCGCGAGGTGGCTACAGGACTGCGTGCGGAACTGGCGCGCTATCCAGGCGTGATTGACATCACGGACTCATTTCGATCAGGCAAACAAGAGCTTAAGCTGAAAATGACGCCAGAGGGTGAGGCACTTGGACTCTCGCTGGGTGCGCTAGCACAGCAGGTGAGGCAGGCGTTCTATGGCGAAGAAGCGCAGCGCATTCAGCGTGGACGAGATGATGTTAGAGTGATGGTTCGATATACCGAAGCCGAACGAGAGTCGTTAGCAAGTCTTGATGATATGCGAGTCAGGACTAGCGAGGGGTCCGAAGTTCCTTTTCGGACCGTCGCCAATGCTTCTCTGGGGCAAGGCTATTCAAGCATCAAGCGAGCGGACCGTAAGCGAGTGGTTAACGTGACTGCTGACGTTGATCGAACGCAAATTACCGCCGATGAGGTAGTGGGGGATCTGTCGCGATCCTACTTTCCGGTTATTCGGGCGGAACACCCACAAGTCAGTTTGAGTCTTGAGGGTGAGCAACGGCAAAGTGGAGAATATCTAATCAGCCTGGTGTTTCCCTTCTTGATTGCGCTCTTTGCGATTTATGCCTTGTTAGCCATCCCGCTCAGGTCTTATGTGAAGCCCTTTATCATCATGAGTGTGATTCCATTCGCGTTTATCGGCGCTATTTGGGGGCATCAAATCATGAAGTTGGCGGGGCTTGTCAGTGGTCTCGCTATGATGTCAATCCTCGGTATGATCGCCGCGGCTGGCGTGGTGGTTAATAGTTCACTCATTTTGGTTTACGCCATTAATCAGCGTAGGGACGCGGGTAGCACCATGGCCGGTGCAGTGGTGGATGCAGCGACGTCTCGATGCCGGCCGATTGTGCTGACATCGATGACTACATTCGTCGGGTTGATGCCGCTCATGTTCAATACCAGTGTTCAGGCTCAGTTTCTAGTGCCCATGGCTGTGTCCCTCTCCTTTGGCGTGTTGTTTGCCACCGTGATTACGCTCCTAGTTGTCCCATCGATTTATCTCTTTTTCGAAGACTTGTCCGCTCTGCGGGATCGGCTGGCAGGGGATCGTAGAGAAGCGTCGATACAAAACGCGATGTGAGGTCAGTATGCCTATCCATCCATTTACGCCACCCAAGGGAAGGCTCGACACGATGGATATCACGTCGAGCAAGCTCCGGAACGTACTCGGTGACCCAGAGACTCGCCGTGTTGCTATCTACGTATCAGAACGGTGTAGCCACGGGGGCGAGCGATATCCATTGCTTGTCGATCTGGCTGCTTTCACAAATTCCAGTCTCGGTCATCTTGGCTGGAAGGCTTTTGCGGAAACGTTGCCGCAGCGAATTGATCGGCTCGAGGAAGAAGGCTCGCTCGGCCCTGCAATCTGGGTTTTCCCCGAAACGTTTACCTCGCTGGGTGGCAATCAGTTTGTTGACTCGGACGCGATCGGGCACTGGGCCACGTGGCTTC
>CAJXDD010000037.1:0-16242 GCA_913052075.1 uncultured Gammaproteobacteria bacterium | reverse complement strand
TGTTAGCGCGGGACGATGTGCAGATCATTGGTATTGATGATGCGGATCGAAAAGATCAACTGCAGCGGGAACTTGGAGGCATCCCTCTTCTAGAGGAGCGCTGTAATATTCTGTTGTACCATCGCCCCGAAGGCTTAGAGGTGGCCGATGAGTACGATATCCATCTTACGTTGAGCGGACACACGCACGCTGGTCAGATTGTGCCTTTTGGTTACTTTGTCAGGCGAGTCTTTCCCAAACTCAAAGGGTGGTCCAGCACCGGTGGTTGCAAGCATTATGTGTCAGAGGGAACCGGTAGTTGGGGGCCCGCGCTGCGGCTCGGTACTCGGTCAGAGGTGACATTATTTGAGATTGAGCCATCAATGGGCGCGTGATCGATCGAGGAACAATCATTCAAGGCGCAAATGGCGGGTCATAGTTGGGTTATAACAATTGCAAGCGCGATGACGGTTGAGTGATACTGATCCAGATAGTCGAGGCTCTCTAGTGGAGGAGTAAGGAATCAGAAATAAAGTGAACGGCAAGCAAAACTAATCGATCATTTTGCTTTTTGAACTAGTGAGTAGAGTGATGATCCAGGGGTCACGAGTAGTCGTTACAGATTTCGTTTGCCTCTTGGGATTTAGGAGAAATCATGAGTATTGAAGCGTTTCGAGAAGAGGTACGGTCCTGGTTAGAGGTAAATTGCCCAGCCAGTATGCGCACTCCCATGCCTGCAGATGAGTATCCGGGAGGTGGACGCAGAGCTGCGTTTAAAAATCCTGAAACAAAACTCTGGATGGACCGTTGCGCTGAGAAAGGCTACACCGCGCCTACTTGGCCCTCAGAGTATGGCGGTGCAGGGCTCGACGCGTCTGAGGCTCAGGTGCTTCGCCAGGAAATGCAGCGAATCAAAGCCCGCGCACCACTCGTCGGGATGGGCCTGTCAATGATCGGGCCTGCGCTATTGGAATTCGGCACGGATGAACAGAAATCTGAGCATCTCCCGCAAATTGCCTCTGGCGCGATTTGGTGGTGCCAGGGGTATAGCGAGCCTAATTCAGGCTCTGATCTAGCTAGCCTTCAGACCCGAGCGATCTCTGATGGTGATGAGTACGTCATCAATGGTCAGAAAATTTGGACTTCTGGCGCTGATAAAGCGGATTGGATTTTCTGCCTCGTGCGAACAGATACCGACGCCCCAAAACATAACGGTATTACCTTCATCCTCTTTGATATGAATCAGCCTGGTGTCTCAGTTAAACCTATCAAGTTGATCAGTGGTTTATCTCCCTTCTGCGAGACATTTTTTGAAGATGCAAGAGCGCTAAAGCGGAACGTAGTGGGTAAAGTGAATGAGGGTTGGACGGTTGCTAAACGGCTGCTCCAATACGAGCGCACAATGATTGGTGGAGGGGATGGCGGTAGTGGTGGTCGACCTCACGTTGCAAGCATTGCTCAAAACTACATCGGAAACGTGAACGGTCGCATTGGTGATGCCGTGTTGCGAGATGAAATCACGACTCACGCGATGGATGATCGCGCGTTCGGTCTTACCGTGAGAAGGAATCTCGAAGAATCAAAATCAACAAAAGCGCCAAGCTTTGTTTCCTCGATGTTTAAGCTCTACGGTACCGAGCAAAACAAAAAGAGATATGAGCTGCTCATGAAATCAATGGGTTCTCAGATGCTTGGCTGGGAAGGTGATGCCTTCAGTGCCGAGGAGCTCGATACAACGAGAGCGTGGCTTCGAACAAAGGCGAACTCGATTGAAGGTGGAACCAGCGAGGTTCAGCTCAATATTATTGCTAAGCGTGTACTCGGGCTGCCCGACTAGTAAACGATCGCCCAGAGCATTTAGGCGGAGCAGTAAGCATCACGATGTCGATAAGAGCCACTCCCACGTCGCACTCTTACTATAGTCAGGGGCTTCGCCTTCATTATCTGGACTGGGGCAATCCTGACGGGCCTCCACTACTACTTGTGCATGGGAATCGAGACCACTGTCATAATTGGGACTGGGTCGCACAGCGACTGCGGGACCGGTTTCATATCATTGCTCCCGATTTCCGAGGTCATGGTGATTCCTCTCATGTAGTGGGCGGAGGTTATAGTCATTCTGGATACCTGTATGATCTCGCACAGTTGATTCATCAGCAGAGCCTTGCACCGCTCTCTGTGATTGCCCATTCGCTCGGAGGCAGCGTTGCACTCCGGTATGCCGGTGTTTATCCGGAAAATGTCAAAAGAATGGTGGTGATCGAGGGTACTGGAGGACCGCAATGGCTTTATCACTCAGTCCCTGTCCATGAGCGTCTCAAGCAATGGATTGACGGCAACCGAATTGCGGCGGGGAGAACTCCTAGGCGCTACGAGAGCCTTGAAGCAGCATTCGAGCGCATGCAGGGTGAAAACAGGCACCTAAGTGCGGATCAGGCTCGATACTTGACCGTCCATGGCAGCAATCAGAACGAAGATGGGAGTTACTCCTGGAAGTTCGACAATTATACCCATGTGATGGCGCCATTTGACTTGAATTTGGAGCAAACGAGAGCGCTTTGGTCTAGGATCGATGCGCCGCTTTTATTGGTTAGCGGCAGTGAAAGCGAGTTTGCTAAGCATAGAGTCGAGGAACCGGCTGAGTACTTTCAGAACGCCGAGTCGCTCGTGTTCGAAAACGCTGGGCATTGGGTTCATCATGACCAGCTAGATGGCTTTGTTCTCGCCGCAGAACGTTTCCTTACGAATGACTGAGGTGGTGAGTGCGGCTACGAGTTTAGCGCAAAAGTTTAGTCTGGCAGGCCATCGCGCTGGATGTGGTTGATTAGAACGTCCCGAATCATGGTGCCGGTATCCGTTAGGGTAACTGCATCACCAAAAGCCATTGCGGCGTGACTGCCGATGAAACTATTGGTAGCAAGTTGGTAAATCCGCTCAGGATCAATGCCAGCGGCTGCGTGGTGAATGCCGCGTTCTTGTGACAAGAGGATCAGAAGATCGCTTCCCTTGATCGTCAGGCGCACGAGGCTATTGCCGAAAGGTTCAATGTTCCAGATCATGCGAGCGCTGACCGGCCCAGCCGCGATCTCGTCTCGAATGCCGCCGCGATTATAAAATCCCAGATCGGTGTCGAGTGCAGCGCGCAATATTTCCTCCAAAATTGGTTGGAGCTCATCCTTCGTGTAGGCGCGATCACTCACCACGAGAGTTTGGTCGACGCGCTCTGCCACTTGATCTTCGTAGTGATTCACAATGGCCTCAACCCGTGGGTCTCCAGTTAGCAGCTCGTCAGCGCGCAGGAGCCCTCCCGTCACATTTTGGACGGAGTATCCGTTTTTAGTTTCCTCTAGTTCGAGGGCGATAAGCCCGACGTGCTTGCCGTAGTGATCGGCCTGAACAACCCAGGTGTCACCCACCCTAACGGGTTGAGGCACCATCGTGTGACTGTGGCCTCCGACGATGAGGTCTGCATTGGGAAAGGTCTCCGCGAGTGCTATATCCTCTTCGTGGCCTAGATGGGTCAGAAAGATGAGCACGTCTACCTCAGGTTCAAGCGCTTGAATTAGGGGTGGGAGGGTTGCTTCTATCGATTTAATCGTTAGGCCCTCATTGCCTTGAGGCGTTGCGATTCGCGGTGTGTCGGGTGTTGTCAAGCCAATAATTCCAACACTGACGTCGCCAACTTGCTTGATCAAAAACGGCTTGTCGGCAATTAGTCTGCCCTCTCGGTTGAAGGCGTTAGCGGAAATAAGTGGGAAATTAGCGATATCTAGGAATCGATCTATTTGCTCATAACCATGATCGAATTCGTGATTGCCAAGTAAACCAACGTCGTATCCCATCAAATTCATAATCTCAAAGATGGGTTCGCCCAAAAAAATACTCGAGACAGGCGTCCCAGAGATGGCATCTCCTGCATCGAGCGTGAGTAACAACTCGGTCTCAGCCTTAGTGTCTTGGATGAACCGCGCAATGCCTGCGACACCCGCTGTATCTTTTTCCTTAATGAGCCGGCCATGGAGATCATTGGTGTGAATGATGTGTAGGGTTTTAGCAAAGCTAGTAGGCGACGTGGTAAGGGAAATAATCAGCCATATCAAAACAAATGTGGTCCATCCTGCTGCCAAGCGCGCTCGGTACAAACCTCGCGTAATGTTGAGGTCAAAAAAGCTCATATCGGTTTATCCCTTCAATCAATCATGGTTTCCTAATCGGTACTTGTCCTTCTGCGAGCGTCGGCGACGCTATGATCCCTCGACAGCAGCTTGAAACCAGTCGAGGGTTGCGGGTACCCGCGATGAAGCGAAACTGTGGCCCAGTCCTGCTTGCTCATCCAGCACGACGTCTAGCCCTTTGGTTTTGAGCGCCGCGACACTTTCATTGGCCAGCTCAAATGGGAACATGGTGTCGCGGTGTCCATGGAGCCAATAGATATGCTGGTTATTAGATGGACTAGGCGGTTCAGCCAACAAAGAAGGGTCCAGCATGCCTGAGAACGCTGCGACATTCGGGAATAAATCTGGGCGTTTCAACCCCAACTGAAGCGCATAGGTAGCACCATCTGACATTCCTGCAAGAAGTATCGCGGATGGCTCGGGGATGGTGTTTGTCAGCTCTGTAAGGTTTTCAAGTATCGCGTGCAAATCAAGCTCAACTTGAAAGAGTGACCAGGTATCGTCAATCGAGGTGGGCGCCATGACGCTCATATCGTTGGATCTCGCACTGGTCAGCCAATGCCAGAGGGTGTCACGTCCATGGCCCGTGCCGCCGTGCAGCGCGATAATAAGGGGCCTCGAATTCTCCCGGGCCGCGTTGGGCACGAATGCACTGTAGCCTCCGCGGGTTTCTCGACTGTGTGCTTGGTGAATGACGCGGCACCGTTCAAAGTCGGGCCGGTTTGCCTCCGATAGCGGATATTGGCGTCTTTTATCTGGGTCAAGGAAAAACTCATGAATGGGAGCAAGCAGCGTCGCACTTGGAAATAGCGCTTCCCGTGCTCTGCATACGGCTCTGGACGCTGCGAGAATACGCATGGGGTCTACCGCTGAGTGGTCGATGTGCTGGATCGCCTTGTCCGCATAAGTGATCGCCTCCATCAGTAGCTCGCCAAACCGGGCGACATGAGAGGGGAAGGAAGCGGTTTTGAGAGTTTGCTGCACCTTACCTAGCTTAACTTGCTCGGGTTGCAGGATGGCCAGCAATTGCTCGTGCTGATCTGGGTTGAACCGCTCAAGCACCGCAGTCAAGCCGTCGAGGAGCTGAAGAAGCGTGGGTACGCCAAGCGTGATGGCATCAACCAGTGGATCTTGATTGGTAGACATGGTGCGAGCCTTGATGACCCAGGTATCTTACCTCAGGTAATGATTCCTCGCTTTCTGGTTGGTAGGCTTTCGTTATGGAAATAACGCACGGTTAGCCCTTGGACGTTCTCTTTGAGGACACAGACATCCTCGTGATTAACAAACCAGCTGGATTGCAGAGCACCACGCCGAGGTTTGGTGGTCCCTCGGTCATACGGAAGGCTCGGCTGCGATCGAGCGGCGCGCATCTTGTTCACCGTTTGGATAGGGATACGTCAGGACTGATGGTCGTTGGCTTAACCTCGGTTGCGTTGAGTCATTTAAACCGACAATTTCGAGAACGGGAGGTCAAGAAAATTTACCAGGCGCTAGTTCTGCAGGGCCCATCACCATTACCAGATAAAATAGACCTGCCGCTAGCGCCTCACAGACTTCTACGTCCGCGGCAGATTCTGGCTTTTGGTCGTGGCAAACCCAGTCAGACACGGTTGCTTGCATTAGAGCAGGTCGAGGTGAGCAAGGGTTCTATTTATTCGGAAATCGACCTCGGTTGCGTCCGGCGGGTCGTGATCGAGTTAATCACGGGAACGAGGCATCAAATCCGTGCGCATCTTGCGATGGTCGGAGCGCCCATTTTGGGTTGCGACATATATGCGCCAAAGCCTGTAGAACGAGCGGTCGACCGATTGATGCTCCATGCACAAAGGCTGGAATTTGAACATCCTGTCTCCAAAATCCCCCTGGTATTCGAGATACCAGCGCCTTTCTAACGGTGGGCTCTCCGCCATTTTCTATGATCACCCAGCCCATCGAATTCGTCTGTCAATTTGCGCTGATTTCTCTATAATCGGGCAATTCTGAGTGGGGACTAAGGTTTTTGTAACCGCAAGAAAACGTGATGGTATGCACGCTTTATTTTTGGAATTCGAAGGACACGAATGAAGCGGCACATCGGCCAGGCTGCGAGATTTATGCCAGGTAAATGCAAAGTAAGCGCTAGGTAAGCACCAGCTAAACAAGCGCTAAATCAAAGCAGACCAGCCGCCCCGGGTGGTCGCGGTGGAAGCTACGCATATTAAAAGAAGGCGCAACACCACTTTGATTCGGGCGCAAGGAGGCACCCTGAGCAAGCCGCTTGTATCGATGAAACCAGGCGCTGCAAAGTGCAGCAAAATAACGAACGCTCCCTGGAGTCGACCTGTCCTTTGATACTGTGGCAAACACAGAAATCTATGGATCAGCTTTCGCAGGCATTGACTGGCAGTATCGATTGACGACGGGCAGAGATTCAAAACAAGAATAGTGGAAATTGTATGACTGACAATTTGAAGATCATTTACACGGAAACGGATGAGGCGCCACGGCTAGCAACATATTCGTTCTTGCCGATTATTAAGGCCTTTACGGATACGGCCGGCGTAGATGTGGAAATGTGGGATATTTCACTCGCGGGCAGAATTTTGGCTGCTTTCTCTGACCGATTGCCAGACAGTCAGAAAGTGCCTGACCACCTTGCTGAGTTGGGGCGGCTTACTCAAGCCAAGGAAGCCAATATCATCAAATTGCCGAACATTTCGGCCTCAAATCCCCAAATGCAGGCAACTATCGAAGAATTAAGAGCCCAGGGTTACGTTCTACCGGACTATGTTGACGATCCTCAGACGGATGATGATCGGGAGAATAAGGCGCGGTATGACCGAGTCAAAGGGAGTGCAGTTAATCCAGTATTGAGAGAGGGTAATTCCGACCGGCGCGCGGCGCGCGCAGTCAAGGACTACGCGCAAAAGCATCCTCATCGTATGGGGGTCTGGTCGACAGACTCAAAGTCGAGCGTTAGGCATATGGAGTCTGGCGATTTCTATGGGTCTGAGCAGTCAGTTACCATGGGTGGGTCTGATTCACTCGAAATTGCTTTTACTGATACAGCAGGGCAGACCACCGTCCTTGCATCAGCCATATCGGTTGACGCAGGTGAAGTGGTGGACGCCGCTTTTATGAGTAAGCAAGCGCTAACCGCTTTCTTAGATGAGACGTTGGCTGAAGCCAAAAAGAATGAGGTGCTCTGGTCGCTCCATTTAAAGGCGACCATGATGAAGGTCTCGGATCCCATCCTCTTCGGTCATGGCGTGAAAGCTTACTACCGGTCCGCCTTTGAGGCGCACGCAGATACCTTGTCGCGACTTGGTGTTGATCCAAATAATGGCGTTGGTGACGCGTACGACAAAATCGGCCAGTTATCTGACGCTGAGCGCAATTCAATCAAAGCCGCGCTGGATGATTGCCTTGCGAGTGGGCCGGCCCAGGCCATGGTCGATTCAGATCGGGGAATTACTAATTTACACGTGCCCAGTGACATCATTATTGATGCCTCAATGCCAGCGGCTATTCGGGAATCTGGGCAAATGTGGGGCCCAGATGGCGAGCTTCACGACATGATGGCGGTCATTCCGGATCGGTGCTACGCCCGTGTCTACGCGGAAACCATCAAAGATTGCCAAGCCTATGGCGCTTATGATCCAACGACGATGGGATCAGTGCCTAATGTCGGCCTGATGGCGCAAAAAGCGGAAGAATATGGTTCTCACGACACCACATTCGAGATGGTAGGTGATGGGACAGTGACAGTCCGTAACAGTTTGGGTGATACCTTGCTCAGTCACGAAGTTGAAGAAGGCGACGTTTGGAGGTTGTGTAGAGTCAAGGATGGTGCGATCAAAGATTGGGTCCGCCTTGCCGTCAACCGAGCGCGAGCAACGGGTTGGCCCATCGTTTTCTGGTTGGATGCAGCGCGAGCCCACGATGCGGAACTGATCAAAAAACTAGAATTGTATCTCCCAGATTACGACCTAGCGGGCATAGAGCATCACGTCATGGCTCCCGCGGAGGCCACACGCTTCTCCTTAGTGCGGATTAGGCAGGGTGAGAGCACAATCTCGGTGACTGGGAATGTTCTAAGAGACTACCTGACGGATTTATTCCCTATTTTGGAACTCGGCACTAGCGCCAAAATGCTGTCTATCGTACCGCTTATCAATGGCGGCGGCCTGTTTGAAACCGGCGCGGGTGGTTCGGCGCCAAAACACGTGCAACAGTTCGAAAAAGAAGGGCACTTGCGTTGGGATTCCTTAGGTGAGTTTCTCGCGCTCGGGGCGTCTCTCGAGCATTTGGCAACCACGTTTGACAACGAAAAAGCGGATATCTTGGCTGAGACCTTGAACACGGCGATTGCAGAGTTCCTGGAAGAGAACAAATCTCCTTCCCGTAAAGTGAATGAGCTCGATAATCGAGGCAGTCACTTCTATTTGGCGCTTTACTGGGCTAAAGCGGCGGCCGCGCAAACTCGGGACTTGAATCTTCAAGAGACCTTCGCGGCGATTGCTGAGGAACTCATTGAGAATGAATCAATTATCAATGAAGAGTTACTGGCTGCCCAAGGTGATCCTCAAGATGTGGGTGGTTATTACCAACCCAATCCTGAGTTGGCTGATAAGGCCATGCGTCCCTCGTCCACCTTTAATGCAATTCTAGGAAAAGTCAGCACTCGATAGGCCATCGCGTTAAGGTCTGGTTCAAACGAGTGGTAGTGTGGTTCTAGTTACTGTGCTGTGAGTAAGGAGTCATTTAGGTGCTTATTTCTTTAGGTAGCTTTGCAGTGCTGCTTGTTACTCTCGTTGTTCTTGCAAGAAAGGGTCTAGCGCTATCGACAAGGGTGCTACTCTCATTGGTCCTTGGGCTTGCGTTTGGGTCGTTGCTGCAAGCCTTTTTCGGGGTTGGTTCCGAGTCCTTGGATACTATTCTCAGTTGGACCAATCTCGTTGGGTCAGCCTATGTCAGTCTTCTGAAAGTGATCATCATGCCGCTTATTTTGGTGGCGATGATTGCAGCGGTATTAAGGTTAGAGGAGCTGTCCACGCTGGGCCGCGTTGGAAGCAGTGTATTGGGCGTCTTGCTCGGAACAACATTAGTTGCAGCCATGATCGGTGGCCTGTTGGCTGCTGGCTTCAACTTGTCAGTTGACGGGTTAGTCGAGGGCGAGCGAGAGCTTGCTCGGGCAGCAGTCTTGATTGAGCGCCAAGATCGGGTGGCAGACCTTTCAGTCCCTGCGCTGCTAGTAAGCTTTTTACCTACGAATATTTTTTCTGATCTGTCAGGGTCAAGACCTACTTCAATTATTGCCGTTGTTATCTTTGCTATTTTGATTGGAATTGCGGGTCTAAGACTTCTGGCGGTCGCACCTCAAGAAGGTCAAGCGCTTAAGCGCGGGGTTGATATTGCGCAGGACTGGGTGATGCATCTCGTTCGACTCATCATTGCGCTGACTCCATACGGAGTGCTCGCCTTAATGACGAAGGTGGCGGCGTCGTCTGACAGCCAAGACATCTGGAATTTGCTCGAATTTATTGCTGTCTCCTATTTAGCGATCTTTTTGATGTTCGGAGTGCATGGTCTTCTCGTATCGCTGACAGGCTTGTCGCCCATCGCTTTCTTCAAGAAAGCTTTTCCTGCACTCGTTTTCGCGTTCACATCGCGGTCCTCTGCGGCGACCATCCCGCTCAACATTGAAACCCAGGTAAAGGCGTTAGGAAATCATCCCAGCATTGCCAGCTTGTCTGCCAGTTTCGGTGCAACCATCGGTCAAAATGGATGTGCTGGGATATACCCAGCGATGCTGGCCGTGATGATTGCCCCTTCAGTGGGTCTCGATCCTCTCGCACCTGAATTTTTCTTGGTGTTGATGTTGGTGGTAACCATCAGCTCATTCGGCATTGCCGGCGTTGGCGGTGGTGCGACCTTCGCTGCGCTAGTCGTGTTACCTACTATGGGACTACCCGTCACGCTAGTCGCATTGTTGATTTCAATCGAGCCTCTTATCGACATGGCGCGCACAGCGCTAAATGTCAGTGGTTCCATGACAGCGGGCACAATGACCCAGCAGTGGCTGAAACTCTGATCTGAACAGGCATCCACAAAAGCATCCTGACTATAGACAGTCGCTAAAAGGTAGGAGTTCGACCCAGCATGAGAGTTCCACCTGCTTTGAAACCCCTTCACTCAGCGCGATTTTTAGCTTTCGAGTACGACGAATCAATGGTCGCTGGCTTGATTTCAGGCTTTGAGCACGCCAAGTTCTTGGAGCCTCTCACGCAGATAGCTCCCTGCTGTGTATCGGCCTGAAAGTTTGACCTCTGCCTTGGGATGCAAAAAGAGGGGCATAGACATTCTGCTCTCGTTGAGAGAGCCACTACCTGCTGCTACCTGATGCGTGGTTGAAGGGAAGTATCCGCCTGAGACCTCCTGGAGCATATCGCCGGTATTGATAATGACAGTGCCTGGTTCGTTCGGCACAGTGATCCATTGACCATCCCGATGCTTAACGAGTAGTCCAGGCCCATCAGCGGCCGGGAGAATCGTGAGCAGATTGATATCCTCGTGCGCGTTTGCGCGTGGTGCTTTGCTGTCGCCTTTCTGCGGTGGGTAGTGCAGGATCCTCAGCAGGCTGGCAACGCTCCCGTCGATCATTGTGGACAAGGGTTGCGAGTACCTGGCCTTCACTTGAGCAGGAGAGTGCTGCTCAACCCAGATAAGGAGCTGTGCAGCCAACGTCTGGGATTCTTCATAGTAGGCTTTGACATTATCCAGCAGGTGAGATGGACAACGGCCCCATGGGTAATAGTGAAAGTACTCTTTGAAGTCCTGTTCTACGAATCCCTTCGCTGATTCGGCGTCTTGTAAGCCGAAATAACCATCCTGATGGGCTGCATCGAAAGCATAGGCGAACTTTTCCTCTGTCTTAAAGAAGGCTCGCCACTCTTCGTAGATGCTATTCACTCTATTCATGTCTAGTGGATGATCGGAGAGGGCAGCAAATCCGAAGCGCCGCAACGAATCGGTAAATGTAGCCGCACATTCTGCTGAGCGCATAGATATGACAGGAATCGTATGGTCCATTTAACTTAAGCTGCCAGGGATAAAAAGAATCCAGCAATCGCTGCACTCATCAGGTTTGCGAGCGTTGCGGCTAGCAACGCCCGCAGACCCAGAATTGAAATATCGTGGCGTCGTGTTGGCGCCAAGGCACCAAGCCCTCCAAGCAAGATCGCGATTGACGAGAAGTTGGCAAAGCCGCACAAGGCAAAGGTAACGATTGCCTGGGTGATGGGCTGCATGTCATCCACTCTGGCGAGGAAATCAACATAGGCAACGAACTCGTTGAGAACCAACTTCTGCCCAATAAGACTGCCTGCGATGGCCGCTTCATTCCAAGGCACACCCAGAAGAAAAGCGAGTGGTTGCAGCAGCCAGCCCAGAAGTGATTGGATGGTCACACCGTCATAGCCGATGAGTCCCGCAGTCCAACTTAAAAGACCATTTAGCGCAGCTATCAAGGAGATAAAAGCGAGGAGCATGGCGCCAACGGCGGCAGCCATTTGCAGCCCAGTCATTGCTCCGCTTGCTGCAGCATCAAAGACGTTGGTGTAGTCTCCTTCCTCGTCCTTCATCGAGGGGTCAAACGGCTTCGGAGTTTCTGTCTCAGGCATCATAATTTTGGCCATCATTAGCCCGCCTGGTGCAGCCATGACACTTGCGGCCAGTAAGTATTTCACCTCGATGCCGAGAGCTGCGTAACCGGCCATCACTGAGCCCGCGATGGAGGATAGGCCGCCAACCATTACCGCAAATAGTTCTGATCGGGTCATGCCCGCGATATAGGGCCGAACGACGAGCGGCGCTTCGGTTTGACCAACAAAAATGTTGGCAGCAGCAGCCATGGACTCCGAGTGACTAGTCCGGATGAGTTTTTTGAGCGCGCCCCCAATGACTGCGACGACCCACTGCATCACGCCCAGATAGTAGAGCACCGCGATCAACGAGGAGAAAAATATGATGACGGGTAGAACGTTAAAGGCGAAGACAAAGCCGATGTTTTCACCCACTACACCGCCGAATAAAAAGTCTATGCCTGCTCGACTGTAATTGAGTAAGGCGATGACCTTCTGAGCAAGGAAGTCCAGGAAATCCTTACCAATCGGGACATAAAGTACGATTCCGCCTAACCCGGCTTGGAGTAAAAATGCGCCCAGGACCGTTCGCTTATCGATGAGGCCCCGCTTGGCTGACAGTGCGAAAGCCGTAAGTGCGATGAGTGCAATGCCCAAAAGGCTAATCATGCTGGCTGGCCCTAAAAATACGAGCGATGATAGCAGTGTGAGCGGTCACGTGCGATGGCTTTGACGTGCTCTGTAACGCGGTGATACGTTGTGAGTGAAACAGAGGGGAAATTTCATGCTGTCTAAAGGTGACGATTATCCAATTCATCAAACACCAGAGCCCATCGCTTTTGTTGCTGGTCAACGGAACTTTTATGACCGCTATTTCTTCAACGGCTATGACTCGGACGGTGAGAAGTTTTTTGCCTTCGCCCTAGGGGTCTACCCTTACCTTGATGTGATGGACGCCGCATTCTCATTTGTGTTCGATGGCGTGCAGCACAACGTTTTAGCATCAAAGGTGATGGGCCTAGAGCGCCTCGATTTATCCATCGGGCCACTCTCGCTTGTGGTCGTAGAGCCGCTCCAAACCCTTCGTATTGCTTGTGACGACCAAGAAGGCGGAGTTAAGGCGGATCTAACCTACCATGCGTTTATTTCCGCTCATGAAGAGCCAAGGTTCACCCGACGAGTAGGATCCCAGCTGATGATGGATGTCACTCGGATGATGCAAAACGGCACTTGGTCGGGGTGGGTAGAGGTTGATGGCGTTCGCCACGAAGTTAAGCCGGAGGCGTTTCAGGGTACAAGAGACCGATCGTGGGGCCTGCGCACTGTGGGATTACCCGATGCTCAACCCAACCCGGCGGCCACAGATTTTCAGTTTTTTTGGATCTGGGCACCGATGAACTTTGAGAACTTCAGCATTCACTACTTCGTGAATCAAGACGAATCCGGCGAAGCTTGGAATGAAAATGGGGTACTAGTGCCCAAGTATGGGGGCGGTGATGAGGTAACCCTGAAGTCTCTTAGGTATCACCAGGATTACCAACCGGGTACGCGGCATGCAAGTAGAGCTGTTATCAACATGGCCTCGGAGGGCGATGAATTTCGTATTGAGTTGACCCCGAAGTGGTCCTTTTACATGAAAGGATTAGGATACGGGCACGAGACCTTTCGGCATGGGAGCTACCATGGTCCGCTTGACGTCTTGCGAGAGCGCCTGGTGTTGAGCGATATGGGGCCTGAAAATCTACATATTCAAGCAATGTGCGATGTTGTTCTCAGCTGTAATCAGGGTCAAGAAAAGGGTCAGGGCGTACTGGAACAACTAGTCATTGGACCCCATGCGCCATCTGGCTTTGCTGGCATGATGGATTTCGCTTCCTAAAGATCGATTGCGTTAACGCAGCGCGCCAGCAGGGTGATGGAGTCGTTTAGGAAAGAGACTGCCGGTCTGTGACGTTAGAAGTGTTCGACAGGCGGCTTATTTCTTTGGATTGATCGCCTAAGCGCCCTAGTCATTCAAACTCGCTTATCCAGCAATTGCTCTCATTCCACTGATACTCTGCACTGATAGGCATCAAGCATTAGGCATCGGCAATAAAGATGCCTCTCACCGGTGCGGGGTAGCTCTCGATGGTTTGCTCTGGGTCATGAGGATCGAGAAAATCATCTAGCGACTCGAACGTCATCCACTCAGTTCGCCGCTGCTCGGCCCGGGTCGTGCGGGTTACGTCGATGACGCGCGGGTTGTTGAACCCCGCTTCCGTAAGCCAATGCAGGGTTTGCGAGATGGTTGGCACGCACCAAACGTTGCGCATTTTGGCATATCGGTCGTCAGGGTTTAGGCCCTTTGGGTAGCGGTGCTCGTCAGTGACAATGAGGGTCTCGAGTACGAGTTCAGCTCGAGGGTGCATCACCTGTTTGAGATAGGCGAGGTGCTGAAACGGTTGGCGCCGGTGATAAATCACCCCCATGGAAAATACGGTATCAAATAGTTGGACCGGAGGAAGATCTTCGTCCTTCAGCGGTAAGATGGCAGCGCCTGCGAGTCCCGTCAGCTGAGCAATAGCCTCAAACTGATAAAAAAAGAGTCGTGTTGGATCAATACCAAGGGCGAGTTCTGCGCCTTCGTCTATCATCTTCGAAAGGTAAAACCCATTGCCGCACCCTACATCGAGAACAGTTCGACCATGGAGCGATTGAATGGCGTCTTTAAGGCGCTCCCACTTCAAATCGGATCGCCACTCGCTGTCGATCACCAGATCATTAATAACGAAAGGCCCTTTGCGCCAAGGATGCAGCGATTTGAGTAGTGACTTCAGCGAAGCCTGGTCAGCTATTGAGGTCGACCCAGGGGATGGCTGAATCTGATTAACAACCGATTGCCACTCAGCGTCGCGGCCATGCGGCCTGGCACCGAGTCGGCGATCGATCGCTTGAGTGTAGGCAGCTAGGTGGTCAGCCAAATGGGTATTTTTCGCGAGCGCGAAAAACCGTTCACCGCGTAAACGTGCATCCCATGATGGATCGGTAATTGTCATCCGGTAGTGTGGGCTACGGTTTAACTGCGAGAAACGTACAGAAATTGATCGATTTGGCTAGTAACGTCGCAGTAAAACCAAGGTCCATCAGACGAGCGACATGCTGCTCGATCGATTCTGGAATGAGCACGTTGAGCAAAGCCTCCCGTTTCTGCGCGATCTCAAGCTCGCTGTAGCCTTGCTCGCGCTTGAAGGCAAGGTGCAACGCTTCAAGGATAGGCTGAGTACGTTCGTCGCCGATTACTTTTTCTGATAGTACCAGGGCACCACCATCTACTAGCCCGTCATAGATCCGCTGAAGGAGGGGGCGTCGTGCTTGCTCGCTGATGAACTGTAAGGTGTAGTTCATAGCAACCAGGGAGGCGTTTTCAATCGGGTAGTCCGTGATATCGGCCTCGTGAAGCCTCACCTCATCTCTCTGAATATGGCCATGTAGCTCAGAGCGCGCAATTTGTAACATGTCTTCCGACGTGTCCACGCCAATGACGACCGTGTCTGTCGGCTTTCGCCTGAGCATGGCAGCAATAGCCGCGCCCCTCGAGCAGCCTAAATCATAAAACCGGGTATTCGCTCGACCGAATTGCTCTGCGCACATGGCAATGAGGTCAAGTGATGCCTCGTAGCCGGGGACGGAACGTCGAATCATGTTCGGAAAAACGGTGGCAACAGAACGATCGAAGACAAAGGGAGCGGGCATGCCCTCTCGATCGGCATAAATTGTGTCAATAGCCTCTGGCGGCTCTCTATCGTCTCTCTGTCGCATCGGATCGTTCACCAATGAAACGGTAAAACCTAATGGTACCCAATCTTTGTTCATGCTCCTATGGATGATGGATTAACTGGCCAAGGCTCAAGCCGTAAGCTCTCTTCGCAATCGAGGGTCAAGTCTTGATTCCTCCGGCCGAGGATCTAAGATGAAACGAAGATCGGTTTTGACTCAGATCCTTGGCCGACTGTGGCTCGAATCGAAAGGTTGCCCAAAAAGAGGGAAGCGCTGGTGAAAACTGGGCGGTCCCCGTCCGTCAGCGCTGCTGCCAAAGAAGGCTGGTCGCGAGCCAGAGATATCGATGAGGGTAACGATGGAGCGATAGTGGACAGTCTCCAGAGCACAGAAAGGTAGACCCGAGTCATGAGACTGAAAAACAGAACAGAGAGCTGAGGCTAGGAATTGGGAAGGAGAGGGTTCAGAGCGTAAAGCCAGTGCGATTGCTATGCATGAGTATGTGTCATCGCCATGTGACAATCGCTCAATAGCTATTCGATGATGGCTCAAACACCACTCAACAACTACTCGAAAATCACTCGATAAGAAGGGACGCATTCAAGGAGAGGTCAAACCATTGAGTACCAAAATACTGAGGATCAACACAGCGGGAATTCCAATGGAGTGGATAGGCTGGCAGGAGGCGGTCGTGCTTCACGCACGCG
>CAJXDD010000036.1:0-16361 GCA_913052075.1 uncultured Gammaproteobacteria bacterium | reverse complement strand
TTAACTGGCCCGATCTCATGTGGAATGAGTCGTTTATCGGCGATGGCGTGCAGTACTCAGGGGATCTCGCTGATCAATACGGAGTCAGTGGAACCGCGGATGGGGCCATTGTGTCGCACCGCCTGAATGGTTCTGTTAAGGACTACGATACGGAGACGCTGCTGACCTTATTTGCGGAACACGAAATTCCTGCAGCAAGGGTTAACTCTCGCGCGGATATCAGAGACGACCCGCAAATCATTGCCCAAAAGACCCTAAGGCAAGTAGAGCACCCGCTCGCCGGTACGCTGCTCCAGCCCAGGCCACCAGCTCGATTCGGCAGTGATGAGTTTTTTCCGGAAGACACCTCGCCCTCGCTCGGTGACCATACGGACAAGGTGCTGACTGAACTCGGCTACGATCAGAGCGCGATTGGGTCTTTGCGTGCAAGTGGAGCTATTGGATGAGCGAGCGAATGGAAGACGTATCAGCGGCAGATCTCTCGCTCACGGGAGTGCGACCGGCATCGCCAATCGGCTACTACAGTTGGGCTTTTGGCCAGCTCGGCCGTGATCCTTTCTACATATTAGTAGTCATCTATATTTTCTTTCCCTATTTCTCGAGTGTCGTGGTGGGTGATCCTGTTCGCGGCCAGTCTTTGATTGGCTATTTAAACGCGACTTCGGGGGCTATTCTGGCGGCTACTATTCCGTTCCTCGGGGCGGTGGCGGACAAGCAAGGGCGGCGTAAACCCTGGATTGCAGGCACGGTGATAATCGTGTCGATCGGTGCTTGCTGTCTTTGGTGGGTGACTCCCGCTGCCACCAACGCGCTGATTTATCAAACCTTCGCGCTGATGTTGGTGATCAACGTGGCGTTTGCTTATTCAGAGGTGTTCCATAACGCCATGTTGCCCTCGATCACGCCTGCCAATAAGGCCGGAGTGGTGTCGGGCCTCGCTTTCTCGCTGGGTAATCTCGGCGGCGTATCGCTGATGCTATTTGTGTTGATTGCTTTCGCACTGCCCGGGGTGATGCCTTGGGCGTGGTTACCAGAGGCGCCGCTTTTTGGGATCGATCAATCCGTCCACGAACATGATCGCGTTACGGGGCCGATTTCAGGGATCTGGATGCTGATCTTTACGCTTCCGGTTCTACTGCTGACGCCGGACGCGCCGTCAACGGGTTGGCGATTCGCGGCCGCCGCGAAAGCTGGGATTCAAGATGTGCTCGAGACCGTCAAGCAGGTCCGGCATTATAAGAATGTCGCGATCTACCTGCTGGCTCGCATGCTTTATAATGATGGGATGGTGGGTGTTATGGTTTTTGGCGGCGTTTATGCCGCTGGGAATTTCGAGTGGGACACCATATCGCTGCTTATTTTTGGTCTTTGCACCAGCGTGTCCGCTATGTTTGGCGCTTATCTAGGCGGGATCATGGATGACCGGCTGGGGTCCCTCCTAACGCTTAAAGTCTGCGTGCCGATGACTGCAATGATCTTGCTAGGGCTCGTATCGATTCAGCCCGATCGTGTCTTGTTTGTGGTGATGGTCTCGACCGACCCTATCTGGGATTTCCCTTACTTTTCGACACTGGCCGAACTCATTTACTTTGCGACGAATCAAGTCTTCGCGCTCTTTTTCGTGACGGCTCTTTCGGCATCAAGGACGTTAATGGCTCGCATCTCCCCGCCAGATCGCGCGACCCAATTCTTTGGATTGTATGGCCTCTCTGGTTCAATCACCGCCTTCCTGGCGCCGCTTCTTGTGGCAACAACCACTCAGTGGTCGGCATCACAGCGATGGGGGTTTGCTTCTCTTTTTGTCTTGATCCTGTTTGGCGGACTCATGCTGTTTTGGGTTGAGGAAAAGCAGGCCAGTGCGCCAGAACCCCCGCCGCCTATGTAAGGGGATTGATGTAAGAGTCGTCTAGGTTCGTGAAGGTAATGCTCGCGCCGCGTCAGATACTCACTTGCACGTCGCTCCCCAAACGCTGTTTTTTTAATGCCGCGAAACTAAGGATGCGCAAATAAAGAGCGCATTTGAATCGCGCCTGGAAAGATTGAGCGGATCATCAGGTAGACGAGCATTCAGTCTCGTATCTCGCTAAACTTGGCCGCCTTTATTCTCGTAGCAATATCGAGACCAAATAAAGCCGCGTTGCCAATGAGGTGGCTGATGGCGGTGGGCGCAACAGTACCGCGCGCAGCACTGAGCTCAGGGTAATGGGAGGCTGGGTTTGCCCAACCACTCGCTTCTCGACAGAGGCCCGGAACAGGCTGTGCTTAAGATTAGCAGGGCCCGATTTCCTGGTTGACGATTATTAAGATTGCGTTGAGCAAACCGCGTAGCTTGAGTGGTGCGATTAAAGTTGAAATAAGGAAAACATCATGAATCGATGGATGAATAGGGGTCTATTGCTCGTTCATCAGTTCCTGGCCGGAATCAGAGGATTAGTCCTAGCGACCTTTTTCGGCATGGCTTTTTTAGGTGTGGATTCGCCTGCGTTAGCGGACACCGACATCGCCGAAGCTGAGCCTATTCCAGCGGAGGCGCCTGCATCAGCAGAAGTGGTTAGCCCAAAGGCTGACGACGAGAATCAAAAGGATGCCAAAGATGAGGGATCAGACAAGGGTAAGAAGGATGAAAAACCTAAGAAAACCCTTGAGGAAAAGGTGGCCGATTACGAGTTGATTGAGGGATTGTTTAATTTTTATCGAGATCCAGAGAATGGCTCGATGTTTATGGCGGTCCGGGCCGATCAATTGGACCGAGAATTCGTTTATTTCAGCTACGCAGAAAATGGCGTGGTGGCTGCAAGAGCATTCCGAGGCGCCTACCGGGATCAAGCCATACTGAAGTTTCGCAAGTACTTCGACCGCCTCGAAATCATCGAGGAAAACACGAATTTCTATTTTGACCCCGACAACGCGATGGCGCGAGCCAGCGATGCCAATATTAGTCCTGCAGTGAAGGCCAGCCTTTCGATTGAGGCGACCTCAGAAGACGAGAGTGCTTACCTTATCAAGATGGACAAGGTTTTCCTGACCGAAGCCCTTCAGTCTATTGCCCCAAACGCGAATCCCAAAAAGAAGCCTTACGAGCAGTTCTCTCTGGGAAAACTATCTAAAGATAAGTCGAGTTATCGATCGGTGAGGGGTTACCCAGAGAATGTCAATATTCTGGTGGACTATGTATACAACAATCAGAAGCCTTACGTTCGAGGGGGCGCTGAAGTCACGGACCCCCGATATGTCACGCTGACTTTCCAACATTCTTTCATCCAGATGCCAGACAACAACTATCAACCCCGGATCGACGACGCGAGGGTGGGTTACTTCTTTGATCAAGTGACGGACTTAACCAGTGATAGCGTGGTTCCCTATCGCGATCTCATTAATCGGTGGAATCTTGAAAAGCGAGATCCGGATCGCGCGAGGTCAGAGCCGGTTCAACCCATTACTTGGTGGATTGAAAACACGACCCCGAAGGCGTATCGAAAAGCCATCAAAGAAGGGGTGCTCGCCTGGAACGAGGCCTTTGAAGCGGCGGGTTTTATCGATGCGATTGAGGTAAAAATACAACCCGATGATGCGGAATGGGACGCGGGTGATGTGCGGTACAACGTACTGCGCTGGACTTCCTCGCCAAATCCCCCCTTTGGTGGTTATGGACCTTCCTTCACGAATCCAAGAACAGGCCAAATTCTTGGCGCTGACATAATGTTAGAGAACATCTTTGTGAGTAATCGGGTGAGATATTCGCGGCTCTTTGATGTTGCGGCATCTGATCTTGATGATGAGGCATGGGAGGACGAGAGCCCCTTAGATGGCGAATTAGGCAAATCTCACTGCGCGTTTGGCGCGTCGCTCCGCGATCAAGTGAGTTTTGCGGCAACGGCAATGGTTGTGATTGGCCGGGGATCGGACGTGACTCGTATGGTCGATGAGGGGCTTAGAGAACTGGCGCTGCACGAGGTCGGTCATACACTCGGGCTCAGTCACAATATGCGCGCGAGTCAACTGCGATCACCTGATGAGATCCATAATCCTGACATGACCCAAGGAGTGCTGATTGGCTCTGTCATGGATTATGCCCCAACGAATCTCGCTCCTCGGGGCGTGCCGCAAGGAGATTTTTACACGACGCGTCCCGGTCCTTATGATACTTGGGCGGTCCAATTCGGCTACCAAGAGAACATGGTTGGCAGCGTGCGAGAGGAACACCTCGCTCGTTCGGCGGAGCCAGCGCTAGCGTTTGGTAACGATGCAGATGACATGCGAGGCGCTGGCCGCGGCATTGATCCTCGTGTCATGGTCGATGACATGTCATCGGACGCCATGGCTTATGCTAAGTCGCGCTTTGAACTGATCAGTGACGTCCAAGGCGAATTGCTTAGCCGCTATTCTGAAGATGGTGACACCTGGGCGGAATTGCGCAGCGCCTACTTGGTGCTCATGCGACAAATGCAGCGTCAAGCCCGGGTTGTCTCTCGGTATGTGGGCGGGATCTATGTCAACCGAGCAGTGGCCGGTACGAGCGATGTTCCACCTTATGTTCCTGTCTCAGCCGTCGATCAAGCGAGTGCAATGCAAATGCTGGCGGATTACGTCTTCTCCCCGCAGGTCGACATGATCGATCAAACCTTACTGCAGCATTTGGCAGCCCAGCGCCGAGGATTTGCCTTTCGTGGGCGAACAGAGGATCCGAAGTTGCATCAGCGCGTTTTGGGTATTCAGCAAGATGTGCTGAATCACTTGCTGCACCCAAGAGTGTTGCAGCGGTTATCTGACACCCGGCTTTACGGGAACGATTACGGGCTTTCAGAAATGATGGCGGACCTCACTGCCAGCATTTTCAGTGAAGATGCTGACCCAAGGTTAGCGAGCTTCAGGCAGCCGCTACAGGTTGCTTACGTCGAGCGGCTGCTCAAAGTCATCGGGCCAAAAGGAAAGAATCCCTTTGACCGGAATGCCAGGGCCGTTGCCTATGCTGAGATCCAAGGGATTGAGGAGCGCCTCGAAGGGATGTCGGAGAGTGCCCCCACCGCTGAAGCAAGGGCGACCTCTCAATACATTCAGTTCCTTATCGATTCAGGACTCGACGTATGAGCCAAGCAGACGCGTTGGCTGATTCGCAACCGCTCCCACCTAGTCAGGAGGAGCTGGCTGAGGCTGGTGATCAATTACTAGTTGCTAAGCCGAGCGAAGAGCGACCCGGGTCAAGGTCGCTCAGGCCGCTAGCAATGTTGTGGCCTTTTATTAGGCCATATCGTGGCACCCTAGTTTTGGCATTTGGTGCGCTCCTTGTGGCCTCTGGGGCAGTGCTGTCCATGCCTTTTGCAGTCCGAGATGTCATCGACCAAGGATTTACCAGCGACCGAGCGTCAGAGATCGATCAATACTTTGTGGCGCTCTTGTTGTTTGCTGTCGTCATTGGCGTTTTCGGGGCGGCGCGTGCGTACTTTGTGGGGTGGCTGGGCGAACGGGTTGTTGCCGATCTCCGAGACGCCGTCTTCCGCAAGGTGATCGAAATGGACTCTACCTTTTTCGAACACACAAAGGTCGGCGAGGTGCTCTCAAGGTTGACCACAGATACCACCTTGATCCAATCCATTTCCGGCGTAGGACTCTCTATCGTTTTGCGCTCTAGTATTCAGTTTGTAGGGGCGTTGGTCTTACTTGTTCTGACAAATTGGGTGTTGACCGTCTACCTACTCGTCTTGCTGCCCGTGGTCATCGCCCCAGTGATGGCGATTGGGCATTGGCTGAGACGGCTGTCTCGGGCGACCCAGGATAAGGTGGCGGATTTAAGTGGACTCGCCGGAGAGAGTCTGCTCGCTGTAGAGACTGTTCAAGTCTTCAATGCACAGTCGAGAGAGACGAGTCGTTTTCAAGCCGCAGTGGAGGTCAGCTTTCGAACGGCGATCCGAAGGATCCGCGTGCGTGCGCTGCTAACTACAGTAGCGATGACCGGTCTCTTTGGGGCGTTTATCGTGGTGCTTTGGTTCGGCGCAAAAGCGGTACTCGCAGATGAAATGACGGCGGGCACTATGAGTCAGTTCGTGATTTATGCGGTACTCGTTGGCGCGAGCGGAAGTGCGCTTATTGAATTCTTCGGCGAATTGCAGCGCGCGGCAGGAGCGATGGAGCGTTTGGGCCAACTCCTGCTTTTAACTCCTGACATTCAATCCGCCGAGAGCCCTGTGGAAATCCCTTCGGCGAAAAAGGCAGCGATTCGATTTGAGAATGTGTCGTTCCGCTATCCCTCAAGGCCCGATCAGGATGCGATTGATTGCTTTAATCTTGCGATTGAACCTGGCGAGAAAGTCGCATTTGTGGGCGCATCCGGTGCTGGAAAAACGACCATCTTCAAGTTGCTGTTAAGACTTTACGATGTGGCAGAAGGCGCAGTCCGATTAAACGGAGTGGATATTCGGGACGCTGATTTGTCGTCGATTCGCGATCTGGTGGGGGTGGTCCCTCAAGAGAACCCCATCTTTGGATTGACCGCGTCGGACAACATCCGATTCGGGCGAGAAGATGCACCGCATGCGATGATTTTAGAGGCGGCGCGGGTGGCCAACGCAGATGAATTCATCCAGAAGTTACCGGAGGGCTACGATACCTATCTGGGAGAGCGGGGCGCGCGTCTTTCCGGTGGGCAAAAGCAGCGCATTGCACTGGCTCGGGCGATTGTTCGAGATCCCCCTATTTTGTTACTAGATGAGGCGACGAGTGCGCTCGACGTTGAGAGCGAGCGGCTGGTTCAGCAAGCCTTGTCTAAAGTTGAGTCGGGTCGCACCACGCTCATCATTGCCCACCGACTGTCCACGGTGTTGCATGCTGATCGCATCGTGTTGATGGACCAGGGTCAAATCGCTGCTATCGGAACCCATGCTGAGCTGCTTGAGCGCTCAGCTGCATACCGCGACATGGTGGCCCTCCAGTTTGAGCAAGCACCCGTTAGCCCAGACGCAGCCTGACCCGTCGTTGAATGCGTGAGAATTTTTCCTTACTGCCCGTAAGTGGCGGCGCTGTGTCTTGCAGTAGCCGCGAGTCTGTGGTCCCTTTGCTAGGTCAACGAGGAAGAAGTTCAAGCAAAGGAGCAGAGCATGGATAACCGTCAATGGCTAATTAATGGAAACCCTAAAGGTCGTCCGCTCGAGGCGAGCGACTTCAAGCTTGAGACTAGTTCGCTCGGGTCATTGGCAGCGGAGTCTGCACGGGTGCGTGTGGAGTATCTCAGCTTTGATCCCTCGCAAAAAGGGCAAATGGAAAATATCGGTTACGCTGCTGCGACTGAAATGGGGCAGGTTATGCGTGCGACCGGGGTCGGTGAAGTCATCGAGTCGAATGCAGCAGGCATTGAGGTTGGGGACCGTGTGCTAGGTAGTCTCGGCTGGCAAGATGTGGCCGACGTTAGAGGCAAAGACCTTGAGCGCCTCCCAGCTGACGCGCCGCCGACGCGCTTTCTTGGGCCCATGGGTGGTACTGGATTGACGGCTTATTTCGGATTGTTTCGCGTTGGTCAGCCTAATCCTGGTGATACTGTTCTCGTGTCTGGGGCAGCGGGTGCGACGGGCTCAATCGTTGGTCAGCTAGCGAAGCTCGCTGGGTGCCGCGTCGTTGGAATCGCAGGCGGTCAGGAGAAGTGCGATTGGTTGATTGAGGAGTTGGGATTTGACGACGCCATTGACTATAAAGCGGCCAAGGTCAAACCGGCTGTGCGTGCAGCTTGCCCAGGTGGAGTGAACGTATTTTTTGACAACGTCGGCGGCGGCATCTTGAATGATGTGCTCGCTTGCATCGCCCTGAATGCTCGAGTCGTGGTCTGTGGTGGTATCTCTCGCTACCAGGAAGCAGTTCTCCCGCCCGGGCCCGCAAATTACTTCAATCTCGTTTTTCAGCGGGCCCGGATGGAGGGGTTCTTAGTCACGGATTATCAATCTGAATTCGCCATGGCGCGAAAACGCTTGGGGCAGTGGTTGGACGATGGCGCCCTACTCTATAAAGAGGACATCCAGACGGGGTTTGAAAATATTCCTCAGACTTTGAAACGGGTGTTCGATGGTTCAAACTTCGGGAAACAATTGCTGAAGCTCTAAGCAGTGCTGGCTCACCTGACTGGCAGCGTTCAAAGGGCGACCTGTCACTGACCAGCATTAGGAGAAGGGTTAAGCTGCTCCAGCTCCAAGCCTTACTCTTGATAAAGATCGCCCCAGGTCGATTGAGCGACCAAGCGCTCCAGTAGTGCAGCTTTCTTTCTCCCAGCTACAACTGCAGCTACTGCTATAGTTACATCAAAGCTATAGCGCTGGAGCAGCCTCTGCTTCACCCTCCGACGCTGCAAATTTTCCCTGACTCCATATGAACAAAGGGCGGTCATTGATTTTCACGGTCACTTGCTCAAAGAAGGTCATCAATTCCACTCTAGAAAGCACCTCAATGGCCTCTGCAATTTGCTCACGTCCGTCAAAGGTCAATATGCCTTCATCAAGATCAGACCAGTAACGGCCTGCCCGTGAGCCCAAGTTCTTGTCTTTTTCTAAAATCTCCGCAATCAGGCCAGCCTTGGCTTCGCTGAATGCCTCCTCTTCAAGGCTAGTCAGCGCTTCGCGTTGCCGATCGAGAAATTGAGTCGTCCGATCAACCAAGGTTTGTGCAGAAGCTACCGGTGACTGAATCACGAACCCAACCCCTCCCTGATTCTCGTACTCTGCCTGGATGGCAGTGACGACATAACCGAGTTGTTGCTCCGTTCTGAGCGACGTGAAGTATTTAGGCCTAAGTAAGTGAACGAGCAGGCTGCTGGATGCTCGCGCTTTCAGGCTGTCGTTATCGTTTTGAGCGTAGATCACCATCATGGCGTCGTCATGATCGATCTCGAGTTTCATGTCTGTTCGATCTTTGATTTGGGTAACAGTAGGGCGTCGATCGGGTCCTGGCGCAAGGGACAGCTGTTCTCGCACCGTCTGCTCAATGGCGCTGGCATCTTGTTCATCAACATTTCCAACGATCAGGCCTTCGACATTTACCTCGCTAAAGTACTCATCCCGCCAGGCAGCTAGCGCGGGGCGGGTGAGTTGTTCGAGCTCCGTTATCATGGAGTTTGCTGGCCAGCTGGATTCCAAGAGTGTGTCGGTCAGCTGAGAAAATCCCTGCTGGTAAGGTCGATCCTTCGAGGAATTTTCTAGACTTCGCCTGAACTCTTCTTTGAGGGTTGTGAAACGATCCTCAGCAATCGCCAGTGTCGTTAACGTTTCGAGCACGCGCTCGAGCAGCACGGATTGCTTGTCTTGATAGCCTCCGAGCGTGACCCTAAAGCCCCGAGGCGGAGTCGCCACTTCGAAGCTAACGCCAGCTAGAAGCGCCGGATAACCCAGCGTATTGAGGTCATCTTCTACGAGATAGGCGTACAAATTCGAGGCCACCACATCCTTCAAGTCGATCAGGCCGCGATCAGAGCGGATGCTGACATGAGTCACTGCTCGAGGCACGCCAAACTCGGTGTCAGTTGCCAACATAAGGGTGAGGCCCTCTTCGTCAGTAACAACCCGTGGTCGCGCGTCATTGCCTGGCTTAAGCGCAAGATCGGATGGCAAGAAAGGATTCGGTGCCGGGAGGGTCAGTTCGTCCTTGATTGATTGCGCGGCGGTGGCACGGCCAATCCCTTGTTTAATGCCATAGGGCACTTCAAACCATGGTTCGATAGAGGGTCCTTCGTAAGATGGATCCGCAATCGTGATCATCACGTTATCGGTGCGCAGAGCCGAGAGGTAGGAGTCGATCAGTGACGCATCAAATGCCGTCATCAAATAGGGCGCCACGTTGATGTCTTGAGGTGGGTAGTATTGAAGATCTGATGCCAAAGACGTCACCGTCCTCATGGCGGAGGATTGCTCTTTGAATTCAAACCCAAGTTTTGAAACCGTGGCTTCCTCCTCGTAGTACCAGGCTTGCGGGCCCTCGCTGCGAAGTAGATCGATGTAGCTAAATACGATGTCCGTGATTTCATCGACGTGATTGGCACCACTAGGCGTCAGGCCAATTGAGATCGAGAACACCCCGTTTTCAGCATCGATAGGTTCATTGTAAGCACCGAGGCTGTTGATCCAGCCTGTTTGAGTCAGTTGCGCGTGAAGGCTTCCTTCGCCCTCGTGCCCGATGAGACTGGCAAGATACTGTGCCGGCTTGGTTCGGTAGTGCTGCCTCACGTCAGGCGTCGGAAACGTGTACGAGACGGAGTAGTCTTCCTTGAGGTTCTGATACCGAAGCGTCATCGGTAGGCTATCTGGCTTGATGAGGTCAGCTTCAATAGCGATCGGTCCTCGATCATTGCCAGCCACATTAGAGAACAGGGCTTTTACCCAAGGCACCAAGGTCTCGAGCGGTTCTCTGTGCAGAATCACTGCACTCATTTGGTCGGCCGAGTAATGCTCTTCAAAGAAGGTCATCAAATCGCTGTAGACATCACCGTCAAGTGTCTCCAGTGATCCGATGCTGAACTGAGAGAACGGATGTTCAGGGTTCATTGCTTGCTTTTGAACAGTGAAGCCTCGCCACCCGTCGGCTTTGTATTGCATCTGGTATTCAGAATGGACTGCGTTCTTCTCTCGCTCGACGTAAGCTGGGTCCATGAGCGGTGCGATGAAAAATTGACCAAACCGGTCTAAACCCTCGCCGAAAAATTCGGGTTGAATGTCAAAAAAGTAGTTGGTGTGGTCGGGCGCGGTATAGGCGTTAGAGCTGCCGCCGTGTGTTTCTATAAAGCTGAAATACCCGTCGGGTTCTGGGTATTTTTCAGTGCCGATGAACAACATGTGCTCGAGGAAGTGAGCGAGACCCGGGCGCTCTTTGGGGTCATGAAAGCTGCCCCTGAAGACCGTGAGCGCTGCTGCAGATTTATCGGCGTTTGCATCGGAGATGACGAGTAACTTCAGTCCATTGGGAAGGGTCTCGAAGTGATAGGCGCGCGGATCATTGGGACTTTTGATCACTTTGACCTGGCCCTCGCTTTGGGTCGTGGCCAGCGGTGTTGCTGGGTTCTGGCAACCAGCGCTTAGGCTGATGATCGCCATCAATGCAATCATTCCGCAATAACGGAAACGGTAAATGGCTGAAAACATGGTTAAGGGTCCACTCAGATAGTGACGACATTCTACAGTATGTGAATGGCACCCAACTTGGGGTGCAGTAGGCTTAATCGAGCACCACCTGAACAGGTCGTGGCATCAAGGGTAAGACTATATCGCTCTCGAGTCTGAGACGCGGCCCGGTCCGGAATGAGGGTTAACCTTTTACCTCTTTCTCTATTGAATCCCAAGCTTCACTCATGAGCCGATGAGCCTGAGGATTCACATCGCTGAGCGCCAGAGTGATCCGGCGCGGGCAGGGCATGGGGATCAGCAATTTATGAAAAAACGAAAGCGCTTTTTCGCAGAAAACAGGAGATGCTTTTCAGAGAACGATAGAAGCAGTCACGCGCCACACAGGTCGAGCATGGGGCTGCGCGAGGCTCTTCAAAAAAATCTCGTCAAGACAGTCGCAGTCCAAGCGCGTCAATCGCCTCGATTTGTGCTGCTGTAAGCGGTTGGTTCGCGGCCTGGATCGTATTGAGCAGTTCTTCTCTGTTTTTGACGCCCAAGATCACGGTATCAATACCATCCATCGCGAGCGCGTACTGATGAGCAACGTCTGCCGGATCAAGATTCCATGTTTCGCAGAGCGCTCGGAAGGGCGCGGCGCGATGGTAATCAAGCTCCTCGGGGTGATCTTCGGGTAGGGCGCGGTCGATGGCTTGGGTAAGAGCGCCTGCCTGGACTGCGCGTATTCCCAGAACGCCAACTCCTGCCTCGGTTGCCGTGCGGATGATATTCCGTGGCTGAGCGGCCTCAGGGAACCGTTTGATAGCGCCTGGACTATCGAGGAGGTTCGCGATGACCTGCACGGCTTGTGGTTTCGCCTCACCCTTTAGCACGTCCATGATGGTGCTCGGCAAGCCCGTACCCGTGATTCCCCAAGCGCCAATGAGGCCCTCTCTTTGAATAGTTTCAAACGCGGGAACGACCGCTTCGTAGAAGCAGGCTTCAGTGACGCTCCATCGATGCTGATCCTCAGCCAAATTCCCTGGGAACTGGTAGTTGTCTGGGATGATATTCGAGTGCAAGAAAAACAAGTCGATTCGATCGAGCTTAAGCGCGTCGAGCGAGCGGCCAATGGATCGACGGACCTTAGCGAGTGTTTCGCTCGATGATTGCGTTCCAAGAAGGATTTTGCTGGTGACGTGAGTGCCCTCTGGCATTCTGCCTTGAAGCGCTTCACCCACAACGCTTTCTGCTTCACCCCGCCCATACATTGGCGCAACATCGATGAGATTTATCCCTTCCTCAACCGCTGTCTGGACGGTTTTGACCGCTTCTTGTCGGGTCGTCTCGCCCCAAATGCCAGCGATGCCACCGCCTCCAAGGGTGAGCGGGCTAACGGGCCATAATGCCCCGAGTAGTTTGTGCGTAGCGGATGTTGTCACTGACTTCTCCTTGAGTGATGTGGCGTGCGTTGGTGTTCGTTTTTAGGGGTTCGGTGCGGGTGTGCCATCGCTTGCACTCCCGGAGTTCATGCGATCAAGTTCTGCTCGAATCGCCCTATGTTCATGCTCGTTAAAGGTGTACTTGAGTAGCAGCACTGCGCCAATGAGATAGCAACCCGCAGGCATCAAGGCGAGTAAATATCGGATTGCATCTTGCGTCGCGGCATTCTGCTCAACGTTGGGTTCAAACCCCGAAAATTGGAGTACCAAACCCACGACGAACGCGGTCACCGAGCCCGATATTTTTCGGATCAAGTTCCATACGGATAGGTAAGCACCTTCCTTTCGCTCACCGGTTGTATATTCGTCATAGTCCACGATGTCTGCTTGCATCGCGCTGGGTAATACAGCGCCAGTGCCTCCGCCGACCCCTGCAAAGAAGCAGCAGGTGTACACCCAGAGGTCATCACCAGGACCGGCGAAGACAAGCGACCCAAACGAAAGCGCTGAGATTACGGTGCCCGCAATCCAAAGATTGCGCTTACCCGTTACCCTAGAAAGCTTGATCCAGAGCGGGGCGAAGACAAACTGCGGTAGCTGGTAAATGATCAGAATCAATACGAAGTCATCCATCTTGACCACGTACTGGGCTGCGTAAACGGCAAGCAGGCCAAGGGTTGCGCCGCCGAACGTCTCGATGCCATAGACGATGAGTAAGAGGCGCGCATGGGGATTTTTCAGAACGTCAAAAAACGTGCTGTAAGGGCCTTTGGTGGCCCTACCTTGAGATTCCTCCCTTTCGGGTAAGTAATAGGTCGTAATAAGGACGATCGAGCTAATCGCGACGCCGGCAAAGATGGATAAGAAAAATGCAAACTGCCGTTTGTCCTCTGCGTCGTACATGAGCTCAAGCGAATAAAGGCCTGCAGCTACGCCAAAGATACCGATCATGTGACTGAGACCGTAAAGACGGGTTCGCTCGTGATAGTCGAAAGTCAGTTCAACGCCGAGTGAGCCGTGAGGCACAAAGTATGCGGTCTGCACCGTCTCGTAGATGAGCAGTCCCACGGCCAACCAGATAACTAGTTGAAATTCGTCCAGTCGTTCCGGCGGAGACCAGATGCCGACGAGGGCAAGACCCATGGGAACCGCAGCAAAAAACATCCAACTTCGGCGGCGGCCATATCTCGATCGGGTTCGATCAGAAAGGTAGCCGATGAGCGGATCGCTGATAGCGTCCCAAAATCTTGCCGCTGCGAGAATCGTCCCCACGATCGCGGGCGCGACGAGCAGCACATCGGTGGCGAATTTCATGTAATAGACGCCAAAAAGCGTGCCCATGATCCCGAAAGCAATTCTTGGGGTGGCCCACGCCCCAATGATCGCGGAAGACAGTCGGTCTGCTGGTGAGGGCGGGGTCGATGGGGCAGCGTCAGTCATTGGTTCTTTAGGTAGGTCAGATGGCCTGCGGCAATAAATCTAGCTACTGTTGTAGCCGGATCACATGGCATCATCCTAACAGGATGATTAAGCAGTGTGCGCTGGCGAAGTCTTAGTATTTGTTCGATGTTTTGGAATGCCTGCCATGGTAGTGGCGTCTGGCTCAATTATTACCGACTCCGGTTTTCCTCATGGTCCCAGTGACGGTTAAGAAGGGCTTCATGCTTTCGAGGGCTAGTCATTCTTTAGTCCCTGAGTAAAGTTTCCCCGTAGGATGAGCATTCCTGTCTGAGAATCTGTCCTTGAAAACGTTCTTTCGATTCATTAACCCATTCATGACTTTTGTCCTGAAGTCACCCCTTCATTGGTTGGTCAGTTTTCAGCTGATGCTGCTCGTCGTGATTGGTCGGAAAACCGGTCGTCAGTTCGAGATACCTGTGAGTTTCGCGAAGCTCGATGGTGTCTATGTGGCGCTGACTCTCAAAGCAAATCAGTGGTGGCGCAATTTGAAAGTAGGCACTTGCACCGCCGTCATCCGCGGTGAGCGAGTGGCTTGCACCATCCACATCATCGACGAGGACGTTAGCTCGATAGAGCAGAACCTTCGGGCCCTCATCAATCACAATCCCCTTGACGCTCCCTTCGCCGGGGTTAGGCTGAACTGGCGATTGAAGCCCAATGAAGATGACCTAAGGACAGCAGCCCAGCGACACGTGGTGCTGAGGCTCGGGTTGCCCGGCTCCTCAGCGAATACCACTCCAGGCAGCTGACCGTGCTTCCTCGTCAGCCAATTGAAGCGTTGACTGCTCATCAAAGTGCATCCGCTGTGGGTCGCTTAGCGAGTACTGAGCCCAGGGTGCGTCGCCTTTAATGAATGTGATCCAGCGATCGTGCATCTCTAGCGCCACGTGGCTGGGTAGGTCGCCTGGTCCAACAAATTCTCTCACACCTGCCGCCTCGAGCGTGTTGAAGGCAAACGGTATCTCGAGGGCGTGAGTCGCCTTAAGGTGCCCCTGCCGGGATTCCCAATCGAACTGGTAGAAGTAGTCCTCTGACCCATGTTTGGCTCGCTGCTCTAGCAACCTTATGGTTGGAATCTTGAACATAAAGTCTGTTGATAACTCGGTAGCGAGCTGCGTCAGATTAAAGTCAGGAAACATCGACTGGTATTGCGCTTTGAGTTCGCTGCCCGCACCGAAGCCTTGGAGCTGTCGATCAAGTGCGGCTTCGTCTACATGACCCATAATGAAGAGACTCGCTTCATCTTTATTGGTTCCAATCATGAGCGGGATGGATGCGCCTTGGCCCGCTTCATGGGCGCCCAGCAAAGTATCAGGAACAACGACATTGCCTTCGCTTGGGTAGAAGGCGGACATCCCAAGATTCATCGATTGCCGCTCTAGCCAACGATCGACACGAATTTGATCTTTCAAAATGTCGCCAGCACTGCGAGCCCGAAGGTCATTTACATGACTAACGCCGGCTTCAATCATTAATTGATCGCTAATGGTTTGTGCGTCCGTTTTGCGCATCGTATGGTGCGCGGCACCGCTTTGGGCAATCGCTCGATGAAAAAGACCTTCGGCTCGTTTTGAGCCAAGCAACGTCGAAACAGAAAATGATCCCGCTGACTCACCTGCAATGGTTACCCGACTGGGGTCGCCGCCAAAAGCTCGAATATTGTCTTGGACCCACTCCAACGCCTTGATTTGATCCAGCAGACCGTTTACGCCAGACGTGTCGAGTCTTCCATCCAAATGGCTAAGTTCGGCGAACCCAAGCGCACCCAGTCTGTAATTGATACTTACGGTGACGATATCTCCGCGCTGCGCGAAGGACGTGCCGTTGTACCAGGGAATGGAACTGCGTCCTGTCCGATAACCCCCCCCATGTATCCATACGAGTACGGGTCTTTCGCCGTCGTCTGCGATTGGGGTACAGACATTAAGGGTCAAGCAGTCTTCGTTCCATACAGGATCCACTCGATCTGTCATCCCACCACTAGCAGTTTGCGGCGCGGCAGGACCAAACCGCGTGCCGTCGTGGATATCATCCCATGAGTCCATGGGCTGCGGCGCCTTGAAACGAAGCTCGCCGACAGGTGGTGCAGCGTATGGAATCGAGCAAAAAAGCTGAACGCCGACTTTGGTCTTGCCCATGATCCGGCCTTGCTTGGTAAGAACTACGGGATTCTCAATCTCGGACATGCTAGGACGCTCCTTGGTTAGTGTTCTGAAGCTATCAAGGAATTCGCCTCATGCAAAGCTGGAGACCTCTAACCTGACGGCTTGTTGATCGGTCAGTATGGGCTATTGAAAGGGATTATGAGTGTCAGATTACTGATGCACACTAAAAGGCTATAAATGAGGGCTTTTATCCTGCTTATATGGGTAGCACGTGTCCACGAAATAGTGTT
>CAJXDD010000035.1:0-16402 GCA_913052075.1 uncultured Gammaproteobacteria bacterium | reverse complement strand
ATCATTTGGAATATTCCCAACGGGGATACGCCAGATAAGGTGAAGAATCACCCGGCGCTCGCTGGAGTTGATCTGCCGAGAACCGGTAAACGATCCCACGCAACGATACTGGTTACCAAATCCTTGTTGCTTTATGGCGAAGGAAGAAGAGGCGATCCGTTCCTGCATGCAGTAGATAAACTCACAGGGGAAGAGGTGGGAGTGATCCCGCTGCCAGCAACGACAAACACTGCGCCAATGACCTACGCGCACAAAGGAAAACAATACATCATTGCCGCGGTCGCCGGACCGGGCGCCATCGGTGAGTTAGTTGCGCTCCGCTTGCCCGAGGATGATCTGTGATCCGAGCTTTGCTCATTCTTGAACTCATCGTCACGCTCGGCGGATTTACCGCCCTCGCAAAAGGTGAGGAAGCAGCGTTTACCGCGGAACAAGCGTCGCTCGGAGAAAGAGTCGCAGAGCGCTATTGCTCGCAGTGTCACGATCGAAGCTATTTTGAGGGTCCGCTATATAGAGCTGTCCAAGGCCAACAGGCAAAATATTTACTCGATCCCATCCAATCAACCATGCCGCAAGATCGTCCGGGCACGTTAAAACCGAGACACACAGCGGCGCTATTGGCTTGGATCATGTCATTGAATGGAGTCGCATCGGGAGACAAATCACTTCCCAAGAATTACGATCAACTCTCGAACCTAATCCTTCCTAAACCCTAAGCCTGATTCCACAACCGGGGGACGAATCATGAAATTAGCACTCATCAGTTGCGTTATCACAGCATTAGCCGCGCTGTCACTGAATGTAGAAGCCGCGAGGTTTGTACGCTTTGAAGTGAACGGTACTACCTCGTACGGCGAGGTGGTAGGAGACAAGATTCATCAATTATCAGGGCTTTATTTCAATGCGCCAGAACAAACAGGCGTGACTTACGATTATGACGCGGTAAAGCTCTTGCTTCCCCTTGCTCCGCGCGATATTTCAAAAATCTTGGGAACCGCTGTCAACACAAAGCGACCGAATCTTTCGTTGCCTGAGAACCCACATCCACGGTGGTTCGCCAAATTTCCCTCCTCCCTTAACCCGAGTGGCGCTGGAGTCATGCTCCCGCCGGAGGCAGGTAACTTGAATTACGAGGGAGAACTCGTTGTCGTTATTGGCAAAACCGCCCGGCACGTCAGTGAGGAAAACGCTCTCGACTACGTGTTCGGATACGCCGTCGGCAACGACTTCTCAGAAAATACCTGGTACGGCGAACGACAAGGTCGAGGGGAGCCCTCACGTCTAATCTCCAAGGGATCGGATACCTGGGCGTGCCTTGGCCAAGAGATTGTCACTGGCCTTGATTACAACAACAGACGGCTGACGACGCGTCTCAATGGCGACATTGTGCAAGACGGGAATACGAACGAACTGATCCAGGATGTGCCAGAACTCATCGCCTATGTGAGTCGTTTTATCACCCTGGAACCCGGAGATTTAATTTACACCGGCACGGTGCTATTCAAGGAAGGCGCGAGACGAAAGATGCAGGTAGGGGATGTGCTGGAGGTTACCATCGAGGGTATCGGTAGCGTCCGGAACACCATAGTTCCTATGTAATTACTCCCTCACTCATCCGATTTATAACCAGGTAGCTTTAGCAAAACCCACTCATTGATGTTTGGGCGCCATATCGCTTATGGCCCATGAAAAGGAGAAATTGTCATGCAAACGCTTCACGCAATCAACCGGATGGCGCTGCTCATTGGCCTTTATTTGCTGGCAGGCACGGCGTCCGCTGATCGACTCAATCAAACCATCGCAACCCTTGAAAAGGGGGAGGCCGCTTTCGGGATCTTCTCAGGTGATCGATCCATGTCGAATGCGAGATCGCTTGCTCGAGCGCCGATCGACTTCGTGCTGATCGATATGGAGCACGGTCCCTACGACGCGGAGTCCCTGCAGCGCTTTTTACTGGGAATGACGGATAAGTCGGCTATCGCCAGTTCTGGCAGTCTCGCAATGCAGACAACGCCAATTGTGCGACTGCCAACCAACGGCCGTGAAATGAACCAGTATCTCGTCAAACAAGTGCTCGACCTTGGGGTGTATGGCGTGATGTTTCCTATGATTAATTCGCGCGAAGAAGCACTCAATGCCATAGCCAGCATGCGGTACCCGAAAGCGGCTGGAGAGACAGACGCTGGACCCCAGGGAGTAAGGGGTAGAGCGCCGGGCAACGCCGTCTGGTATTGGGGGACCGCTTATGGTGAATATCTCTCTAAAGCTGACGTTTGGCCGCTTGATCCCAAGGGAGAACTGTTAGCAGTCATTCAGATTGAAACGCAAGAAGCCATCGATCAGCTTGAGGAGATCATGGCTACTCCCGGGGTTGGTGCAATTTTTGTTGGGCCGAGCGACTTATCGGCTGACTTAGGGCTACCTCGCTCTCACCCGGATGTCGAGCAAGCGATTCAGACGATTCTTGCCAGCTGTCTTAAACACAATATCCCGTGTGGCATCACGACCTCACAAGCTGACATTGAGGCTCGAACCAAGCAAGGATTCCGATTTGCCACGGTGGGCGGAGATGCCGGTATCTCGCCGAGAACCGCACAAGCGCTCCAGCTAGGCCGCAAGGCAGCTGGAAGAGATTAACGACTGGTCATGTATTGAAAGAACAAGACGGCGACTCAGTAGAGCCCAGGATCAATGAACGAGACATGAGTAACCACGCCGAAGAGCAAGCGATCATCGAGACCATTCTCAACTATGTGAATGAGGACAAGACTCAGCGCGAACCCGAAATTTTGAGAGCGCCGACGACGGATTACACGAGCGAGGACGTGCTCAATGAGGAAATTCGCGTACTCTTTCGCAATTTTCCGATCATCGTCGCCCATGCGTCATCGTTAAGCGATCCTGGGTCGTTCGTTACTCATGATTCCACAGGCGTTCCCATCTTAGTGACTCGTAATCAGGCAGGCGAGGTTCAGGCCTTTATCAATGTTTGCCGGCATCGAGGCGCACGGCTCGAGGACCGCCCTTGCGGCCAAGCCAAAACATTTTCTTGCCCTTACCATGGGTGGACCTACGACACGGGGGGTCGCTTGCGAGGCATTCGGCAAGCAGACAATTTTGGCGCCATTGACAAAGAGGAATATGGGCTTATTCGGCTTACTGCGTTCGAACGTTACGGGCTCATTTGGGTCAGGCCTTCCCCTGTGAATCGATCTAGCGAGGTTAACGAGCTGGACATCGACGCTTGGCTTGCGCCCATGGCGCCGCAACTGGAAACACTATCGCTGGAAAATCACGTCCTATACCGCTCTTGGACATTGGAACGCGCAATGAATTGGCACATCGCGCTTGAGGGCTTTCAGGAGCAGTACCATTTCTGTTCAGCCCACCGAGATACAGCATGCAGTGCTTACCTTGATACAAAGGGCGTTTATATCGACCAATACCCCCACGTGCGACATGCAGTACCGGTTGCGAGCATCGAGCGACTCCGAGAGTTGCCAGCCGACAGCCGTTCCTACCGACAGCACTTTATGACCCAAAATTACCTCTTTCCCTGCAACTTCATTCAGGTCATGACCGACCACGTGTACATCCACACCATCACGCCGGTCTCTCCAAGTCGCAGCATCTTTCAGTGCCATATGCTCATTCCCGAGGCCCCTCAGACTCCAAAGGCAGAACAACACTGGCAAGCCAATTACGAAGTAGTCCGACGCGTGTTTGATGAGGATTTCAAAATTGGCGAGAGCATTCAGGCAGGCCTATCGAGTGGGGCCAATGCATTTTTCACCATAGGGCAGATCGAAAACGGTATTCAACTCGCTAAGAAAGCAATCTCCGACGCATTGAAAGGCGAGTTAACCGTATCGCGCTAGCCGTAAGAGCGCGCTTCACCAATTTAGCCGATCACTCACTGACTGGCGTCGCGGAATCAACAAAAAAACAGGTGTCGATACTCCGCCTCGTGGGCTTTCCATATCGTCCCCGAGGCCAACCAATAGGAATCAGTGCAATGCTGGGGGTCTTAATCGGGTCAAGCCCGATGAGTTGGTCAATCGCTTCACCATGACCACGATGTGCGGTGGTCAGCGAAGCGCCGAGACCCACCGCTCGACAAGCGAGCAGCACATTCTGAATGGCAGGAAAGAGCGCCTGACTTTGAGGAGCACCTCTGCGGGTCCAGCCCGCAACAAATAAGTGTACGGGCGCTTCATGGAGATGCGCAGCCAAGTACATCGCGGCTCGCATGTTTTTCCGTTTTGCTTCGGGGTAACCAGGGTCTCGTGCGGCCTCGACCGCAGGCGCAATATAGGCGTCGAACACCTCACGATAGAGCCTGGCGATTTCCGCACGTTTTTCAGGATCGGTGACGGCCACGAACATCCAGGGTTGGCGATTGCCACCACTCGGCGCAAAGGTGCCGGACTCGCAGACCTTCTTCACGAGTTCGATGGGCACAGGGTCTGGTTTCAGTCTGCGAATGGCTCGGGTTGTTCTGATCCCCTCGAGCAGGCCTATAGATTCTCCAACTTCATCAATCGGCTGCCCCTGCGCGTTGTCTCTACTATTACTGGTCATAACGGACGCTTCCAATCGGCCCAGGAAAAACGACTGGAGAGGCCATGCCGTCTTCGGCAATGCTAGACACTCCGAAGAGGTAATTATCAATGACGACATCCTTGAGCGTGTGGGCCGTCACATCGCCGACTCGAACGGACCAACGCCAGTGCGCGTCTGTTGTCAGACGCCAGTGAATCTCATACCCCACCGCACCTGGCACTCGCTCCCATTTAAGCGTCGTATCAGGTGACACTTGACCACTCAGCGACACGGATCTGGGCGGCTCTGGCGCCGTCGCCAATGCGGCCAGCGTGATCACGTTCAGCCCAGTCACTGACCGCGCGTAGTCAAAATCTACCCAATCTACGGTGTCGCCATAGCGGATGCCATTTTCAACCCGTAAATCCTGATGCTGGCGATGGTAGTGTTCATTAGTCTCCATTATACGCACAGCCGGAAACCCTACTTCATTGAAGGGTCGATGGTGACCCCCTCGTCCGAATCGATCCAAACGATAGATCATCATCACGTCTAAGTTGGGCAAATGGGTCTCTCCAAGATGGGCGATATAACGTGCGAGATTACGAGAAGGTCCATCGTTTTCCCCTCCGAAAAATCGTCTCCAGCGCCGAGCCTCTGGCGTCTCAATGGGTCGAGTGGCCTCCGAAAACACTCTGACTGACCGATTGTTGATCACGCCATTTTGGCCACGAATATTGCCAATCATGTCGTTATTGAGCACAGCCTGAATGAACCAGCCCTCGTCTCTTGCTGTCTCTGCCATTATTTGTCCGCCGAACAACCCCTGCTCCTCGCCAGACAAGCCCGCAAATACGATATTGGCATCAAATCGATATTGACTTAGCACCCGCGCAGCCTCGATGGCTCCAGCCATTCCCGAAGCATTATCATTGGCTCCTGGCGCATCACTCACGCCGTCCAATGGATCTGACGCCCTTGAGTCAATGTCACCGGACATCACCACGTACCGATCAGTTGGCACACGCGCCGGTAAAATCGCGATCACGTTGACGACCTCAGTCGGCTCGGGAATTCTTCGCTCTCCGCTAATCAACCTAGATTGCGTTAAAACACGAAGGCAGTTGTCGCAATCACGTGAAATGGTCTCAAAAGACGCTTTGATCCATCGACGAGCGGCGCCAATGCCTCTTGTATCCGATTCGGTTTCAGACAAGGTGTGGCGAGTTCCAAATCCGGCCAATTTGCGGATGTCATTTTCGATTCGCGTTGCCGATACCTGCTCGGCAAGGCCCTGTAGCTCGCTGGGCGTGACTCGCTGATCGGTGAATGCTAGCTGACTCCCGAGGGCTAGGACGCTGAGCACGAAGTAGATGAAAACCAGCTTCAAAGCGGCAACCCCCCCACCGCTTGGTTAATGCTGCCGTCTTCATTGAATGTACGCATCAGCAGTTCAGCGATTCGCATTTGGTGAACCTCATCGGCGCCATCAGCAAGCCTTGCCCATCTCGCTTGTTGCATCATTCCCGCGAGCGGCGTATCGGTCGAATACCCAAGGGCCCCATGAACTTGCATCGCTCTGTCGACCACTCGCCAAAGCGTATTCGCCACGTGATGCTTGGCCATGGACACCTCTTGTTTGAACTCCATCTTGTGTTCAATTTTGTACGCTGCGTGCAGCACCATGAGCTTCGCCGCGTAAAGTTCCATCGCCGAATCGGACATCATCCATTGAATACTTTGCTTTTCTGACAGGTAGCTGCCATGCGAAAACCGTGACTGGGCTCGTTTGATCAACATCTCAAGCGCCATTTCGATCTGACCAATCCAACGCATGCAATGAGCGAGTCGCGCTGGTCCCAATCGAACTTGTCCGAGCTTGTGACCGCCGCCACGCTCGCCAAGCAGATGCGTCTTAGGGACACGGACACCATTGTATTTGACCTCTGGGTGATTGTGCCGCCCCCCCATGGTTTCCACGTCCCTTACGATCTCAAATCCAGGACTACTGGTTGGGACGATGAACGCACTGTTCCTTGCTTGAGGGATATCCGCATCAGGGTCGGTTCTCGCGATCACAATGGCGAAATCGGCGCCTTGAGCTCCAGAGGTAAACCATTTGTGTCCGTTAATGACCCACTCATCGCCATCTTCAACGGCCGTCGTTTGAATCAATGTGGGGTCTGAACCTGCCACCTCAGGCTCAGTCATCGAAAAGCACGACCGCGCGGTCCCCTCAAGCAAAGGTCTCAGGAAATGTTCTCGCTGATAGTCGGTCGCGAAGTGATAAAGGGTATGCATATTCCCCTCATCCGGCGCTTGGGCGTTGATGATATAGGGCCCCATGGGCACCTTGGCAGCTTCCGCTGATACGGCGGCAAGTGCAGTCACCCCAAGCCCCATACCGCCCACCTCTTGCGGCATATGAGGCAGCCAATAACCTTCGGCTTTCGCCTGCTGCCGCAATGACTTTACCAATTTAGACCAGTCATCACGGGTTGCTTCTTTGTTCTCGCTCATTGCGGCAAAAGCCGGCTTGACCGTCTCGTGAAGAAACTGTCGCATCATCAAACGAGCATCTTCAACGTCTTGGCTGAATGTGAAATCAATGGCCATATCCTATCCCTCCTGGTTGAGCACGCTGGTAATAGTCTTGAAGCCTATGTATCCGCTGCACCCGCGACGACGCTGTTCAGGGGCCTCAAGCTATTTTTCTCACTAAACGCCATGGGCGAGCGAATAGCAAGCCAGCACGAAAGTGGCAAATGAGCATCCTCTCTTCAAACTAAAGGGACCTATCCCCTTCATCCTGCTGAGCTGTCAAAATCGGGCGTTATGGCTAATCAGCATTCATCAATCCGCGCTGAACTCGACATTCGCCTCAAAGCGACCCTGCCTAGTTGCCACCTTGAGCAGGCAGCGCTACCCCTTTGTCCCAGCATCGAGCTTGCCTTATTACAGAGTGACTTGCCGCAAGGGCCGCTTGCGCACGATGAGATGCTGGCCGTGCTGAACCAGCCGGCCTACTGGGCATTCTGCTGGGCAAGCGGTCAGGTGCTTGCCCGCCTTCTGCTAACAGAACCTGATCTCGTTCGCGATCGATCCATCGTTGACTTCGGCGCTGGCTCGGGCATCGTGGGTATTGCTGCAAAAATCGCAGGTGCGTCTCGAGTGATCTGCTGTGATCTCGACGATGACGCGAGACTCGCGTGTCAGGTAAACGCTGAGATCAATGGTGTTGAATTAGAAATATGCGAGGACCTTCTACACATCGACGGGGTCGCCGACCTATTAGTAGCCGCTGACGTGCTCTACGATCGAGACAATCTACCGCTACTCGATCTACTGCCTAACCATGCAACTCATATTCTCCTCGCCGATTCACGGATCAAAAATTTCTCTCACCCTAACTACGCGCTGATCGGCCATGAAACAGCGACGACCTGGCCAGATCTCGATGAACAAAAAACATTCAACGAAGTCAAAATCTATCAATCGATTTAATCGGGCCGAGTCTCAAGCTAAACGGGCCGTTACTCAAAAATAACCCGATATATCGAGCAGCCACCCTTCTTCGCGTCTCAGGTCTTGACCAATGAATGTCTCACGTTGCATCTGACACTTGAAACCATGCCGGAGCAATTCTGCACTACTGGCTTTATCGGCCTCGTGGATCCAGCAAACCAGGTCATCACCTGCCAACCTTCGGGCCCCTGAAATACCGTGAACCAGCAGTTTCCTGCCCCACCGCTGGTCACGAGACGTAGCGGTGATATACCAAACTAGCAATTCAACGGCCTGGCGACCCGACATGAACGACTCGCTTGGGGTCATCGCGAGGCAACCTTCCAGCCGGTCTTGCTCGAGGAGATAGACAAAGTGCGTGTCTGAGGCGAGCCACTGTCGCCACGGCCTCTGGGTCATGCATGCTGGCCAGCCACCCGACGCGCGCGTGATGGTGTCCCCATCCTCATGCGTCGCTCGCCTCAATCCAAGCGGTAGCGTCATGGGCCGAAGCGCGATCTACCCAAGCACCAACTCTGCGACCTGACGCAACTGGTTCACATCACGTGTACTAATCAGTAGTGAGGTTACTGGCGATGATTTCCAGGCCTCGAGTCGCTCCTTAATGCGCTCAATGGGGCCAACGAGAGAAATCTCGTCTGCAAATTGAGTCGGCACCGCGGCAACGGCCTCGTCTTTGCGTCCAGACAAGAAGAGCGATTGAATTTCCTTCGCCTCAGCCTCAAAGCCCATTCTGGCCATCAATTCATTGTGGAAATTACGGCTTTCGGCTCCCATCCCGCCGACATACAGCGCGAGTCCTTCTTTCACGGACTGCAGTCCAGCCTCAATGTCGTCGGTCACTTTGATCGTCAGTCCTTGCATGATTTCAAAGTGCGGCGGTCGCTGGCTGATTTGATCCGCATACACTTCTTGGCGGTAGGGAGAGTAATAAAGCGGCAACCATCCATCCGCGATTTCTGCTGTCATGGTGACGTTCTTTGGCCCCTCTGCACCTAGAAAAATCGGCAGGTCAGCCCGTAGCGGATGAGTAATGGGCTTTAAAGATTTGCCGAGCCCCCATGCGCCCTCCCCAGTGTATGGCAAAGGGTAATGCGGTCCGGGGTTAGATACCGGGGCCTCGCGAGCGAGTACCTGACGAATAATATCGACGTACTCTCGTGTTCTGGATAATGGCTTCGCGAACGGCCCGCCGTACCAACCCTCTACCACCTGAGGTCCTGAAACCCCGAGCCCAAGAATCACGCGTCCCTTCGACAAATGATCTAAGGTGAGGGCCGCCATCGCTGTCGCAGTGGGGGTTCTAGCGGAGAGTTGAGCCACTCCTGTGCCTAAGCGGATTCTTTCGGTATGTGCGCCAATCCAAGCGAGCGGAGTAAAGACGTCTGACCCCCAAGCCTCAGCAGTGAAAACCGCATCAAAACCCAACTTTTCCGCTTCCTGCGCTAGTCCAACGACCCGCGGGTCTGGCCCAGCCCCCCAATACCCTAATTGAAGACCTAACTTGAGCGACACACTCTCTCTCCTCGTACAATCACATGTTGGCGTAGCAAGCATGCTATCACGTCCCTAAAGGCCAGTTGGCAATAGCCGGCGGCGTGCCCAATTCCATGTGAGCCGTGGCGAGTTGGGCAACCACTTGGTATGCTTCGCCCCTATTAACAAACCGTGGCAAGTCATGGCCTTTCCCGGGCATCCTGACAAGCCAGCGACCGGATTGATTGTCTCCAACATTTAATCGAGGACCTCATGTCTGACTCAAAAGAAGAAGCGCAAGCACGACCCAACGGACTTATGGAGGAGAAGCTCTTTAAGTCACGATCGATTTCGATCTTTGGGGGCATCAACGAGAAGCTGGCGAAGAGCGTTGCCCAGCAACTCCTAGCGCTTTCGGAAGACAATGATGATCCGATTACGATTTACATCAGCTCGCCCGGCGGTCACGTGGAATCTGGGGACGTGATCTACGACATGATTAAGTTTATTAGGCCCACTGTGCGCGTCGTGGGCACAGGATGGGTCGCCAGCGCCGCCACCAACATCTATTTGGCGGCGAAAAAAGAAAATCGCTATTCGCTACCCAATACTCGCTATCTGGTGCATCAGCCGTCAGGTGGCTCAAGAGGCGATGCCACCGACATCAAGATTCAAATGGAAGAAATCCTAAAAACGAAACAACGGATTAACCAAATTATCGCAAACGAAACAGGGCAACCGATTGAGCAAGTCGAGCAGGATACGGATCGAGATTATTGGATGAGTGCGGAAGAGGCCATCGAATACGGCATCGTCGGATCGATTATCTCATCAATTGACGAGATCAAATAAAGCGGGACCGGGGGTCAGCTCTCCTCGCCTGGCGTTGCTACGGGGTCGGACGAGATCGATGGCAACGAGACGTATTTCGTTTAAAGTCTGCTATGAACGCCCCACGTTTATTGGGCGTTATCGTCCCTTCTGGCGATAGGGGCGCCCAGTTTGATTCTGAAAAAGATCCATCCCGCGAATGCGCCTGCCAACCCCTGCGATACTAACCCTAGTGGCCCACGGACCGCTGCGATGCCTGTTAGTCCAAGTACCGCTTTCATGATGACGTGCAGCGCCACTACCGCGGCGAAACCGGCAAGGATATAGCCAATAAACGCAAGTGAGGGTTTCAGACGAATAATTCCTGCGGCAACTAGGAACCCAATCAGCAGTGCCATGGTCATGAGCGGCAAATAGGTCATGCCGAGAGACATCACATCGTGAGTGATGGTGTCGAGCCGTTGAGCGAAGGTTATTTCGAAGCCCAAATCAACAATCGATTGCATATTGACCCAGGACACCATGACGGCTGCAATTAAGTATCCGCCGATGGCTGCAACCACGAAGGCGCCGATGGTTTTCATTTCCTGTCCTTGTTTGATCCTTGGCAACGCAGCGCAGTATAGAAAAATCAAAGTCAATTACCAACGAACTTTGCCCCCTACACCAAGCCACTATGACTCTAAGGGGGATCAACACCAGGATGCAGAGGCAGATTCTTACCCGAGTCGGTATACTTGCCCCGCTAATAAGGAGGCCGCTGTGCGCATAATTCTTACTTTACTCATTACCTGTCTCAGTGCGATCGAAACCATCCGAGCCGACTATCAAACGACCACTCTGGCAACTGGACTCAACTACCCTTGGTCCATGGTGCAGGTCGCACCAAGCAGCGGGTTGATCGCCACCCGAGCGGGCGACCTTTTACTGATGGATCTTAACACGGGCGAGACTACACCGGTCTCTGGCGGCCCCGCTACCTATGTCGCAAGCCAGGGGGGATATTTTGATCTTAGCCTGCACCCCCAATTCACAGAGAATAAGCGCGTCTATCTTGCACTCGCAGACGGAACGCCTGATGCAAACGGCACAGCCATCTATTCGGGCACCCTCAACGACGATCAACTAATAGATATGACGCGCATATTCCGAGTCTCTCCAGACAAAGATACCCCAGCGCATTACGGCGGCAAACTTGCGTGGCTTAAGGATGGCACGTTACTTCTGACCACCGGAGACGGCTTTGAGTACCGCGAGGCCCCTCAGGATCCAGCGAGCCAGTTAGGAAAAATCTTGCGCATGACTGATGAGGGCAAGCCGGCGGCCGGCAACCCCATGGCTGAACAGGGGTTCCCTTATCTCTACAGTCTTGGGCACAGAAATCCCCAGGGCCTTGCCGTCGATCCAAACACTGGCACTATTTGGATGCATGAGCATGGGCCCCGTGGCGGCGATGAGCTAAACCGCGTTTCTCCGGGCGCAAACTACGGATGGCCGGCCACGAGCTTTGGCATCAACTATTCAGGCGCAAAAATCAGCCCGCTCACCTCGTATGAAGGCATCGCAGACCCCGCCCTTTACTTCACACCTAGTATCGGACCGTCACATTTACTGATTTACCAGGGAAAACAGTTCCCGGAATGGCAAGGTCAACTCTTCATTAGCACGTTGGTGGATCAGGACGTGAAGCGTGTTACCACTGACGCGTTTGGAGCGACGCTGGAGGAATCCTTGTTTTCTGATTTTGATGCGCGGATCAGAGCGATTGTAGAGGATGATCAAGGCGCTCTTTACCTGCTCACTGATTCGGATGACGGTTCCATCATTAAAATTGAGCGGTCCGGTTCACCCGTCAGTTAAGTCCACCCTGAAGGGCGCCCAGTTGGATGGATCGCCCCTGTAACTGGGGATGAGCCCTTCGATGATCGAAGGCGTGATCTTGATCAAAAGATAGTCGTGGGGGAAGTCAGGATACAATCCGACGTGGTCGCTATCCCTTCGCATCCGACTTTTGACTTGGTCATCATTGACTAGTTCAGCCGTACCCATCACTGTCACGTAATTGCGGTTCGCGACATCGAAATAATAGAGCGTCACCGCTGGGTGCTCGCGTATCTGAGTCACTTTTCGAGTGTTTGGCTTGGTGGCCACCCAAACTACCCAGTTATCGTCCGGTGTAAAGGCATCAACCGTTCGGGCTCTAGGCTGTCCGGTTTCGTCAACCGAAATAAGTGCCGGGTATTCCACTTGCTCGACTACCGCGCGCATCTCGCTGAGCGCTTGCGCGTCAGTCAGCCTCTGCGCGCTAGCACTATCTGGATTGGCATTGGCGTCGCGGGGGTTTGGGTCATTCGCCTGAGCAGACCCAAGACAACACACCAGTGTGATGAGCCGGATGGATCGCGGAATGACCGAGAGATTGGCCAACGAGTGGTTGATCCCGGTCGTGTGCTAGACAACCAACTGGGCAATAATAATGAGGACGACCGTTAGTCCACCAAAGCCAGCCATCATCAACGCCAGATTGCGTACTGTGGATTGATCTTCGGCTTCTGCTTGCTCGATCTCTGAGCTCATAGCAACTCCTTGCGCTAGGTCGTTTTGGTTTGGTTAACTCTACAGAAGCGCTTTTCCGAGTCAAGCCAAATTAGGCGGAAGCGGCTTTCTGCGCCATAGCCGGTTTGGAACAAGATAGGGTGCCATCGATGAAAAAAGACCGATTTCGAACACTTCACGAAATCGTGAAGGCCGCTCGGCTGAACCTCAATCAAACCGATTGGGACTACCTTATCGGCGGCACGGAAACCGAGACGACGCTAAAGCGAAACCGACACGCCATTGACGGGCGCGCGTTGCGGCCTTTCGTATTAAACGATGTATCCAGTATCGATTGCACCACAGAATTCTTCGGCGCGACGCTCGCCATGCCGGTCATGCTCGCCCCGATTGGATCGCTGCAGGTGTTCGACGCGGGGGGTGGTGCCAGTGCTGCGATCGCAGCTGAAAACGCAGGTGTTGCCAGCATGGCAAGTTCTGTCTGCTCACCAAGCATTGAAGATATCGCCGCGGCAGCAAACAACCCTAAATTTTACCAATTGTATGTTCGCGGTGATGACGCATGGGTCGACGAAGTGTTGGCTCGCGTCACTGCCAGCGGTTATCTGGGGCTGTGCCTGACGGTAGATACCGCTGTTGTCAGCCGCCGTGAACGCGATATCGCAAAACGGGTTATTCCAACCTCCCAAGCAGCCGGCCACGGGGATTTTACGTTCCAGGCCAAGCTCTCCTGGAGGGATATAGAGCGAATCAAGCAAAAATCGACTATCCCGATCTTTTTGAAAGGACTCAGTCGTGTCGAAGATGTTAGGCGTGCGCTAGACATTGGGATGGACGCCATTTATTTGTCCAACCATGGCGGCAGGCAGCTCGACCACGGGCCTGGCGCGCTTGACGTACTTGAGGACGTTGTCAGCGAGATCGACATCCCCGTTCCCCTGATCGTTGACGGAGGATTTTATCGTGGCAGTGACATCGTTAAGGCCATTGCCATGGGTGCAAACATGGTAGGACTTGGTCGCCTCGAAGCCTGGGCGCTGGCCGCGGGTGGCGTTGAAGCCCTGACCGCGTGCCTTCGCATCCTGCGCGCCGAAATCGTAGAGACTATGGCGCTTTGCGGCACGCCACGCTTAAGTGACTTAACACCAGCGCTGGTGGAAAACGCCCCTGTGGTTACGGATAGCGATGTGCTGTCGGCTTTCCCACTCCTCTCAATGGATGAAGGCTATTAGCCGTTGCGCCGGCGATGGATAATGGCTTGGCGCTGTAGTTGGCTGAACAATCCTCTCGCTCAATTGTATCTCGTCGTTTTGCAACCCCTGGCTGATCCTGCCAGCTAACCTAACCCACGTTCTAATTACCCACTTACCCACTTACCCACTTACCCACTTATCCACTTATCCACTTATCCACTTATCCACTTATCCACTTATCCACTTATCCACTATATCTCGATCGATTTACGCTCTAATCACTAGATCTCTATCCGATAACATACTATTGACTGGCCTTTCCTCGGCGCCAAGCAAAGTACCGCTGTAGGATATTGAGCGCCCACTCTGGCTTCGATTTTTGGCGCCAAACACCCGCCACGCGTTTGTTGGCCTCTGACCATGTGGGATAGGCATGTACAGTCGACAAAATCTTGTTCAGTCCTAGGCCCCACCGCATCGCGAGAACGAACTCAGATAGCATCTCGCCCGCATGCGGCGCAACAATCGTGACACCCAACAATCGATCAGAGCCAGGCTCGGTCAGCACTTGCACGAATCCACTCGTGTTGTTTTCAGCGATCGCGCGGTCTAGGTCACTCAACTCGAACCGAGTGACTTCAAACGCTCGGCCCTCTTCTGCAAGACCCTCTTTAGTCGCGCCTACGCGAGCCACTTCTGGCGTAGTGTAGATACAGCTCGGCATAACAGAGAAATCGACTTTCAGCGCATAGACATCGCCAAACAGCGCGTTGACCGCAGCAGTCCAAGCCATGTGGGATGCCGCGTGCGTCAATTGGATCTGTCCAGTTACATCCCCAACGCCATAAATGTTTGGGTAGTCGGTTTGTAGCGATTCATTGACTTGGAGACTCCCTCCTCGACCAAGGGAGAATCGCAAGGTCTCCTGCGTTTTCGCATCGAGCGTTGGTGTTCGACCTAGTGCGAAGAGCACGGCATCGACTTCAACGAGATGACCTTCGGTCTCACCGCCGCTCGTTAGTATTTCCATCTGCCCCGCGGGCCGTTGCCCATTGAAGCGCGCATTACAGTAAATCTCGATGCCTTCTTTAGCGAGACTTGCCTCCAATCGATCGCTCACTTCCGGCTCTTCCCTCGCGACTAATCGAGACATTGCCTCTACCAAAACAACCTGGCTACCCAACCGCTGAAACGCTTGAGCCATTTCGCAACCGATGGCGCCGCCACCGACCACTAGGAGTCTTTGGGGTAACGCTTGAAGTGACCAGATGCTGTCCGAAGTCAGCACGGGCAACGTGATAGCGCTGGCCACATCAGGCACGATGGGAGACGCGCCGCTCGCCATGATGATCGAGCGTGATGATAACGTATGGTCATTGACCTGCACTTCGAAAGGCGATGTGAGCTGAGCCCATCCTTTAATCACATCGACACCAAGCGCTGTGTAACGCTCAACTGAATCATTGGGCGCAATGGTCGCGATGGCGGCTTCAACCTGGCTCATCACCGCTTCGAAGTCGACTGAGACCGATTCCGTTGATACACCAAACCCCGATGCATCTCTTGCTTTCTGAGCCACTCCTGCCCTTGCTAACAACGCTTTGCTCGGGACGCAGCCGGTGTTTAGGCAATCTCCACCCATATCACCTGCCTCCACCAACGCAACCCGAGCCTTTAAAGTGCTTGCGATGAGCGCGGCTACCAAACCGCCTGATCCCGCCCCAATAACAATCAGGTCATAGTCATAATGCTTTGGCCGCTTAAAGCCTCGATACCGCTTAAACCTCGACCACCTTGCGAGCCCGCTCTTTGCTAACCACGGCAGCGCTGCCAAAAGCACGAAGGCTAACAACACATCAGGCGCCAGTACCCCATCCAGCGAGTCAATCGCACTCAGTTCCACACCCGCATTAACGTAAACCATCGTTCCCGGCGCCATACCGAGCCCGGACACCCAGAAGTAGCGCGACCAAGCCATGGTCGTGAGGCCCATGAGTAAATTAACGAGAAAAAACGGGAAAAGCGGGACTAGGCGCAAGGTGAATAAGTAAAACGCACCTTGTTTTTCCATCTGTGCGTTAACACTCGCCATTGCCTTTCGATAACGACTAGCAACCCAATCTCGCAGTACGTAGCGAGCCATCAACATCGCAAGCAGCGCGCCAATACTAGCGCTGAGCAACACCAGCACTACACCCGCAACCCATCCGAATAATGCGCCGGCTAAAAGCGTCATTAGCGCGGCGCCCGGCACGCTAAAGGTCGTCATCAGGACATAC
>CAJXDD010000034.1:0-16443 GCA_913052075.1 uncultured Gammaproteobacteria bacterium | reverse complement strand
TATCACCAGAGTTATCCACAGATTCTGTGGACAAATGTAAATGTTGTGTAAAGGAAACTCTGGCTCGACGTTTGAGTGCAAAAGTTGAAGATTTTCAAAAAACTAAGGAGCCACAAAGCTAAGCAGAGCAGTCGGCAGTAATCAGATTTTCGGTGTTGATTGGTGTAGCAGCTTCCTAGTGATGGCCGCCGAAGGGTTTGGACGGAGGGGCTGCTAACAACTAAGCGACTGCTAATACCTAAGCGCCTGTTGATAGTTTATCGATTGAAAAAATTTTGGCGGCTCTCTGGCGCCCAAAGGGCTAGGCAGTGATCAAGGTCAGTCATCCTGGCTCAGAGGCCTACAGCGGGCAGCTCGTATTGGATTTGAGGCACTTGGTCTGCTCGACTTCTTGGGTGTCTCAAGGAATGGAGTTTTGTCCTGGTCATCGGCCCTTTACGGCCCATGACTCTTTACGGCTCATGGCTGTTGATGGCTCATGGCTGTTTATGCCTGAGGGCTTTTTGTAGCTGATGGCTTTTTGTAGCTGAGGGTTCTCTATGGCTGAGGGCTCTCTATGTCTATGGCTGAGGGCTCTCGTACCGCCAGAGCGATGAGCGGTAGAAGCCAAAAGCAAAAATTAGCACGGAAACCATCATGCCTGGAATCAGAGCATTTAGCTCTCCAAATTGGCCGATCACAAATCCGAGTACCATTGACCCGATGGGGACTGAACTCATGAGTGCGAGGGTAAAGACAGACATTAGTCGTGATCGGTACTGGGGTTCGGCAATTTCTTGGATGATCACTCGAGACATGGTGGTTGTGACACCCATGTTGAAACCCCAATAGGCTGCAGCTATCCAAAACCAGAAAATGGGCGGCTCGATCCATATCAGTCCGAGGACTCCTAGTCGAGTGAGCTGCATGATGAGATAGAGTCGGCCTGAGAACTTGATCGGCATGAATCGGACCAGTCCAAAGTTAGCGACGAGTGAACCAAAGTAAAAGACGACGGTAATATTCGCGAGTAGTAGCGCGTCACCTTCATAGATTCGGCTAACAATGAACGGAATCGCTACAAACCAGCCACCCGCATTGAAGAAGCTAGAGACGAAATTCATGCCGATGACGTCTCTAGCGAGCTTGAATCGCCAGGTATAAACCAGTCCATCGCTAATCGTGCGAATCATCGAATCCTTGGCAATTGACTGATGACTGCCCGATGACGCTGCAGGTTCCGGTGCGTTAGGGACTGCAGCGCGTAGTCTGAGTAAGCAGATGGCGCCCAAGGCAAAGAACAAGCTTTGAACGATGAGGATATTGATGAGTCCGAGTCTGTCGATTTCCCCTGCCAACCGCGTTCCCACCATTGTGGCTATGGACCCTATGCCGGTGGACACACTGATAGCTATCTGAAGTTTCTGACCCGCAATCTGGTTCAAGATCGTGTTGCGCGCAGGATTCGAAATGCTGTTCAGGAGGTTCGTTGCCAGCGCTGTGATAATGAGGAGCCAAAAACCGAGGAGGTCCACATAGACCCCTAAGGCGAGCACCAGGGGTGGAATGACGCTCAATAGGTGGGATTGGATAAGAATTCTGCGACCACCCACTCGGTCGCCCATTACGCCGCCCCAGAGCATGAAGGCAAGTCCCGGAATACCAATCAAGAGTTGCGCGAGGCCCACGACCTCTGGAGGCTCCTTTAAAACGCCAACGAGAATCCAGGTCACCAGCAATTGCTGGATACTGAAACTGCCCATCCATAGGGCGTTGCTCAAGTTGTACCAGGTGAGCTGGTATTTCGGAGGTTGATCGATCACGAGCGAGCCAATTCGTCAGAGATTGATCATAGTCATTGATGGGGGGCAGGGGTCAAGACAGACAAGAGGCGATAAAAGCAAAACGCTATAGAGCAAGATGCAATACGAGCAGATATCCCGTTAGGTGATCCGCATTAAAGTCCGGCCAGATGAGAATATCACTTAGCGACAGGCCTCAATCGGTATTGGTGTTTGATTCTCTTCGCTCCAAACGAGCGGCAGCGGAAATCTGGCAGGGCTTCACCGCGCCTTGACCTTTGCGCTCTTTGAGCGTCAAGGCAGTCCTCTGATGTTATCGAGATGTGATCATGAGTACACTTTATGATTCATTGAAGTGAAGCGATGTTGTGCTTGATCTAGTCGTCAAATGCAGAAGAACGCCGGTTAGCGCTGAAAGGTTTATGGCCTCCCTCGGCCAAGAGGCGCATGTCGAATTTATTCCGCCGATGATTGTTAATGCGCTCTTTGTCGCCAATGGTCATCGTGCAGACACGCGTCTGCATCTGGTATTCGAACTGTCCGACGACTACAGCCGCGTATTGACCTTTGACGGAGCAAAGCTCGGAGATTTAGATGGGCTAACCGAGTCCTCACTGCTTGAAGTTTGCTCTAGGCTATTGTCAGCGGGAGCAGGGTTAACCAAAGAGGGGTCGGTAGAGGTTGACGACGGTTTGTTCGTTCGAGCAATCAGTTTCGAACGATGGGTGAAAGCGCTTGTCGCTCGTGCGCCGGCATTTTTGCTTGATCCAAAAGGTGGTGAACTCAGAGATGAGATGCCGTTAACGGACGCAGTCGTCGTAATGACAGATCAGCTTCAATTGCCGAAGAATACCCGCAAGGGTTTACTTCGAATGGGATTGAAACCCGTATCGCTAGGTAACCAGATGCTATTCGCCTCCCAATGTATCACGCTAGTGCATGCCCAGATGGATGCAGGCAGCGCCTGGGCTTAAACGCGATGATCAAAGCGACCACAAGCCTTACTAACACCTAACTGAAACAATACCCCTCTGGCCCGCTACTCTAGCCTTAGTCCATTGCTCACCGGCCGGTCTGGCGGGGCTCCTTCTATTGCCAATCGAACTAATGTCATAACGATGAGAGCGATCCAATTGACTGGCTATTCGTGTATTCTGCGAGGTCTTGAGGCTGCAGCCACGCGTTCACCGTAAAACAGCAGGCTCGGGAAAGAACGGATCAGCATGGAAGAGGAACCACGTCTGTCGAGTTGACCGGGCAATGAATGCACTTGACTGAATCGAGGCGAAACCGCAGGAGGCTAGTTAGTCTCGTCAAACCGCTAGTCCCTGGAAGCACGGGCTTTGTTATAGAAAGGAAAAAATATGTCGGATGAGATTAGAAAAATTGCCATCTTGGGTGGGACTGGTGATCTAGGTGGAGGGCTTGCTCGGCAGTGGTCTAGGGCAGGATACGAGATTCTGATCGGGTCGCGAACTCTCGAGAAAGGGCAGCAAGCGGCAGCTGACTTGTTGGTTGAGTTTTCAGATTTGAACGTGACCGGGCTTGATAACGCGACGGCCGCAGAGCAGGCGGATTTGGTCGTATTAACCGTCCCATTTGCGCATCAGATCAGTACGCTTGAGTCGGTCAAACATGCATTGACCGGAAAAGTACTCATCGACGTCACAGTTCCGCTAATGCCGCCAAAAGTAGGCACGGTTCAATTGCCAGAATCAGGGTCAGCGGGACAGCAGGCGCAGAACTATCTCGGTGAAGAAGTATTTGTGGTCTCCGCCTTTCAAAATGTGGGCGCAATGCATCTGCAGGAGGATCATGCGATTGCTTGTGATGTACTCGTGACAGGGAATAAGCGAGCTGCGCGAGATACGGTCATTACGTTGATCGAGGCGCTTGGCCTGAAAGGATGGCACGCTGGGCCGATTGCTAATGCTGCCGCGGCCGAAGCGCTGACGTCGGTGCTGATCACGATCAACCGGCACCACAAGATAGAGGGCTCGGGACTTGTGATTACCGGTGAGCCAGTGAAAGAGTAGACGATTTAATAACTGTTTGAATGAGGAGCCATGTGAGCGCTCGCACTGAGCGCTCTATACTCTGAGGCTGTGCCACTTTTGATGGGCCGATAGCCGGTGATGAAAACTGTATGAATCTAGAGATTTTAGCGATCCAGAACTTCCCAATGGTCGAGCCTGGAGACAACCTGGCTGAGTTGATTGAGCAGTCGCTCGGTCAAAATGGCTTGTCACTCAGAGATGGAGACATCTTGTGCCTCGCTCAGAAGATCGTCTCAAAAGCTGAGAATTGCTACGTCGATCTGAATACGGTCACCCCTTCCGAGGAGGCGATCGCACTGGGCAAAGCAGTGGATAAGGACGCTCGAAAAGTGCAGCTGATTCTTGACGAATCCGTTGACGTGGTCCGATCGAGGCCCGGAGTGTTGATTGTTGAACACAAGCTAGGATTCGTTCACGCAAATGCGGGGATTGACCAATCCAACATTGCGTTGGATGGAGTTAGCCAGGAAGAGTTGTGTTTGCTGCTTCCGAAAGATCCAGATGCTAGCGCCCACGCCTTAAAGACCGCTTTGGAGGATCGTTGTCGATGTCGGCTCGGCGTGATCATCAATGATTCTGTGGGACGAGCCTGGAGAATGGGTACGGTAGGCCTTGCAATTGGCGTTGCGGGTTTGACAGCACTCGAGGATTACATTGGAGAATCTGACATCTATGGCGCAGAACTTAAAGTGACGCAGGTCGCGGCAGCGGACGAATTAGCCGCAGGGGCGTCCATCGTGATGGGCCAGACGACAGAGCGGGTCCCGCTCGTGCTCATTCGAGGGTATGAAGGCCGTCAAAATGCAGAGGCGGAAGCGTTGGGTGTGAAACCACTGATTCGTCCTAAGCAGATGGATATGTTCAGATAGCGTGACTTTGCAAGGAAACTCAGAAGGAGAGACATGACGGCCCAGTTCGGAAGATACCTTGCGCTATCCGGCGGCGTTGGTGGGGCCAAGCTCGCCCTGGGTCTGAGCCGATCACTGGGTGCTGACGAGCTCACCGTGCTCGTCAATACGGGTGATGATTTTGAACATTTTGGCCTGCGCATCTGTCCTGATTTGGATTCACTTACCTACGCGCTATCTGGACTCTCTAACCAAACGGTTGGTTGGGGCCAGAAGGATGAGACCTGGCAGTGCCTCGATGCGTTAGGGAGACTTGGGGGTGAGGACTGGTTTCGTCTGGGTGACCGGGACCTTGCCACGCACATCCTGCGGTCAGAATGGTTGCGCGCAGGGCAAAATCTGACCGAAGTAACGGCAAAGTTGTGCGCCGCGCTCGAGATCAAGACGGAGGTGCTTCCGATGTCCAATGACTCGGTCGCGACCGAGATTATTTGTCAGTCTGGTGAATCGCTGTCTTTTCAGCACTATTTCGTGAGAGAACGCTGCGAGCCTCCTATTCAAGATGTCCGGTTTAAGGGCATCGACCAAGCGGCACTGAATCCCAAAGCCGCAGCGTTGCTAGATGGTCCAAGTCCTCTGGGCGGTGTGATTATTTGCCCCTCAAATCCGTTTGTTTCCGTCCGCCCAATTTTGGATCTTGACCAGATGGCCGGAAGGCTGATTGAACATAAAGCGCCAGTCATCGCGGTGTCTCCGATTGTCTCTGGACTCGCGATCAAGGGCCCCGCGGCAAAAATGATGGAAGAAATGCAGTTGCCTCAATCAGCGCTCGGTGTTGCTGAATACTATGTACAACATTATCCCCAGGTACTGGACGGCTTTGTGTTAGACATCCAAGACGAGCACAGTGCGAGCGACATAGAACGTTTGGGGCTCAAGGTGCTGGTGACTAACACTATGATGCATTCACTAGAAGATCGGTGTCAGCTAGCAGATAACGTGTTGTCATTTTGTCGGGAGATTGCCCGAAAGTGAGCACGGCAGCCGTCATCCCAATTAAGCAGTTTCGAGATGTGAAACAACGGTTAGCCTCCATCTTAAGTGAGAGCGAGCGGGGTGCGCTTGCGCAAGCGATGTTGAAGGACGTGCTCGCTGCCTCGGAACTGTGTCAGCATATCGATGTCTTGTATTTGATCAGCAGGGATCCCTTCGTGCGGGATATCGCGGCTGAGTTTGATGTGGAGACCATTGAGGAACCAGCAGAGGCGGACCTTATCGGTGCTGTTCAGCACGCTGGCTCGGTGTTAGCGGGGAGGGGAGCCGAACGCATGCTGTTTCTCCCAGGAGACGTGCCGCTCGTGACCACCGATGAGCTAGACGCAGTGCTGGACAGTCGCATGGAGCCACCGATGATCCGGATTGTCCCGGCAGCCGACCTAATGGGTACGAATGGATTGGCAGTTGCACCGCCCAGTGGCCTCACGTTCTCGTTCGGCCCGGATAGTTTTCGGCGACATCTCAGCTTGGCCAGCGAGGCAGGGCTAAAGGCTGAGGTGCTAAAATTGCCTGGACTGGGCCTAGATATTGATACCCCACAAGATCTCATCGAGTTGAATGAGCAACTAGCAATTGGCGAAACAGCGTCCCATACTCAAGCATTCGTCATGGAAAACGGGCTAGGTGAGCGATTAGATGCCTGGCAAAAGGATTCAGAGTGAATAACGTAGAACGAATTCTGGAGCATGCTGCTCTAGGACAAGGATTGTCCGACGAAGATAGTCGTCAATTGATCCACGTGAGCGACCTAGATCGGTTGCTACCCATTGCAACTAAGGTTCGCGATATCGCGCACCCGACGGCGATTTCCTATTCGAGGAAAGTGTTTGTTCCCCTTACGCATCTGTGTCGCGACGTTTGCCATTACTGCACGTTTGCTCAAGTTCCAAGAAAGTTAGAAGCCGCCTATCTGACACCTGAGCAAGTGCTCGATATTGCGAGGGAAGGGGCGAAAGCAGGCTGTAAAGAGATTTTATTCACACTCGGTGACAAACCTGAGGCACGATACAAGGCTGCGAGAGACGGGTTGGCGGAATTAGGGTACGAGACGACGCTCGACTATCTTAGAGCAATGGCCGAACTCGTGTTCACTGAAACCGGTCTTTTCCCGCACCTCAATCCTGGATTAATGACCCGTGAGGAGATGGCGGCGCTCCGAAAAGTCTCCATTTCGATGGGGATCATGCTCGAATCAGCGTCCGATCGATTAACCGAAAAGGGGATGCCTCACTATGGGTCGCCGGATAAGGTGCCGGCGAAGCGTCTAGAAACGATTCGGTTGGCTGGCGAGCTAGGTGTGCCTTTTACTTCCGGAATTCTGATTGGTATTGGTGAGACCCGTGAAGAGCGTATCGATTCATTGCTCGCGCTCCGCGAAGCAGGTGGTGAGCAAGGGCAACTGCAGGAACTCATCATTCAGAACTTCCGCGCCAAGCCTGGCACCAAGATGGTTGATGCACCTGAGCCTGATTTGGACGAGCTCCTTTGGACGATTGCGGTAGCTCGGCTGATATTCGGTTCGGAAATGAATATCCAAGCGCCACCCAATTTGAGCCCTGGTGTTTTCCACCGAATCATAGCGTCGGGCATCAACGATTGGGGTGGCGTGTCTCCCGTAACGCCTGATTTCGTTAATCCCGAGGCGCCTTGGCCGCACCTTCAGGAGCTTGCAGATGAAACAGCGCGTGAGGGTAAAGTGCTGGTCGAACGCCTTGCCGTTTACCCCTCTCACCTGAAGGATCTCGATCGATGGATCGATAAGGAAATACAGCCGCTCGTTCAGTCCGAACTCGACGGTGAGGGATTCGTTCGCAGAGAGAACTGGTCAGCAGGCGCCGTGGTAGAGCCGCCCTCTGGCGAAATCAATCGAGTCTCGAATATCCCAAGCCGCGCAGCACCAAGCGATCTTTCATCTATTCTGGATCGTGCTACTAAAGGAGAGCGCCTATCCGAATCGGATATCGTGCGACTCTTCAAGGCTCGAGGTGATGAGCTGACGCATATCTATCAAGCAGCGGACAGAGCGCGCCGTGAGTTGGTCGGTGATGTAGTCACTTATTGCGTTAATCGCAACATCAATTACACCAACGTTTGCTACTTCAAATGCCAGTTTTGCGCATTTTCCAAGGGCAAGATGAGCGAAAACCTTCGGGGGCGGCCTTACGATTTATCGCCTGATGAAATTATGCGGCGAACTCGAGAGGCTTTTGAGCGAGGGGCGACAGAGGTTTGTTTGCAAGGTGGGATTCATCCCGAGTACACAGGCCAGACTTATCTCGATATCTGTCATACCATTAAGCAGGTGGTTCCTCAGATGCACATCCATGCATTTTCGCCGCTCGAGGTTTGGCAGGGTGCCAAAACCCTGGGTAAGTCGTTGACGGAATACCTAGGCGAGCTAAAAGAGGCCGGGCTTGGCACACTGCCGGGCACTGCGGCTGAGATTCTTGATGATGAAGTTCGAGCCACGCTCTGCCCCGATAAGATCAATACTGAGCAATGGCTTGAAGTCATGCGCGCCGCGCATTCGGTAGGATTCAATACGACTGCCACGATTATGTATGGTCACATTGAGCAGTATGAACATGTCGCCCGACACTTGCTGCGCATTAGAGATCTACAAGAGGAAACGGGTGGCTTTACTGAATTTGTGATTCTTCCTTTTATTCACATGGAAGCACCGATGTATTTGAAGGGCGGAGCGCGTAAAGGCCCCACTTTCAGAGAGGCTTTGCTGATTCATGCGATCTCAAGGTTGGTGCTAAATCCGCTCATTAAGAACATTCAAGCATCGTGGACAAAGCTGGGTCATGAGGGTGTGAAAGCTTGTCTGAATGCGGGCGTCAATGACTTGGGGGGCACGCTGATGAACGAGACGATTACTCGGGCGGCTGGTGCGAGTCACGGTCAGGAGACCACGCCAGAGGCGATGGAAGCATTGATTCGTGCTGCGGGTCGAACGCCGCAGCAGCGAACAACGACCTATCGACCTGTGGATGATGACCAGCGATCAAAGTCGATGAATGCGCCGGAGTTAACGGAGCCTACCTACACCTCGGCCCGCAGATATGATCGGAAAAAGAGTAGCAAAGCGCAGTTAATCCGGCCCGGGTTAATGGAAGAAGAGAGACTGACGGGCAGCGAGATCATTTAAGCGCAGTCGCGAGAGTGGTAGGCGCCAATAGCCTGGGCCTGCTGCCTAGCAAATGGGGCGCTCGGTGGCTGTCTAGGAGCTGACGTTTATCAGGACTCAAATAACGACCTGGCACAGGCGTCATTAGTCGAGCACTTTAAATAAGAGCGTTAAATGAAAGCTTTATCGATCAAGAGCTTTATTAGTCGAAAGCCTTGCCGAGACGGCGAGGGCTGATCAGGGCCTACCGAACAGATAAGGAGGAGAAACCATGGCAATTTCGCAAAGAACGGCGCTCACCCTACCGGATCCCCGAGGGGTTGAACCCACGATCGAGATGGCTAAATGGGCCGAGGGCGAAGGGTATGACGATCTTTGGTTCGCTGACAGTTCGGGTGTTGATGCCTTAACGACGGCTGCTGCGGTAGCGATGAATACCTCGCGATGTCGTATCGGCACAGCGATTATCCCCGTGTTTTCAAGAACGCCAGCGGTGCTCGCGTCAACTGCCCATGTCCTTCATCAATTGTCGGGAGGGCGCTTTATTCTTGGGCTGGGCTCTTCAAGCCAGACCATGATGGAGAATTGGCACGGTCAGACCTTTGAGAAACCGTTGACTCGAGTCAAGGAAACGGTTCAGTTGGTTAGATCGATGCTGGCGGGAGAGAAATCAGATTTTGCTGGCCAGACCGTCAGTAGTCGTGGATACAGGCAACTTCCGCTTGAGGCAGGAGCACAACCCATTTACATGGCCGCATTGCGGGAGAGGATGCTTGAGGCCGCGGCTGAACACAGTGACGGTGTGATACTGAATTTGTTTCCTCGTGATGCATTGCCAAAGATGATGGATCACATCCGGATCGGTGCCGAGCGGGCTGGGAAAAAATTAGAAGATGTTGAGGTAGTCTGCAGGCACCAAGTGATTGTGACTGATGATATCGAGGATGCCAGAAATCGAATCAGGGGGGCTTTCGCGCCTTATTATGCGACCCCTGTCTATAACGCGTTCTTGGCATGGTCGGGTTACGAGGACGTGGCGGCGACGATTCGCGAAGGCTGGGCTGCAAAGGATCGGGAGAAAACCACCGGAGCGCTGAGCGATCAGTTGGTCGATGACATCGCCATTATCGGTGATATTGGCGCTTGCCAAGACCGTATTAGGGAGTATGCAGAAGGCGGAATTACGACCCATATCATTTCCTGCGTGTCGCCCAAAGATACGCAGGCCACTTACGGAGCCTTTACTGGCAACGCGTTTACATTCTAGGAGAAGCTGATGCGAATAGATGGCGGACTAATGGGCGACCTCACCGAGTCAGGTCGCCAAGCCAAGCGATTAGAAGGTTTAGGTTACAACGGTGTGCTAACGGCTGAGACGGCTCACGATCCGTTTTTTCCTTTGCTGCTGGCAGCGCAGGAAACAGAATCTATTGAGTTGATGACCTCGATCGCAGTGGCGTTTTCAAGGACACCGATGAATCTGGCTAATATTGGGCACGATCTCAATAGTTTCTCAAAAGGCCGGTTTATCTTGGGTCTGGGCTCGCAGATACGACCACACATCACCAAGCGGTTTAGCATGCCTTGGTCAAAGCCTGCTGCAAGGATGAGAGAGTTCATTCTGGCCATGCGGGCGATCTGGCAATCTTGGCACGAGGGCGCCCCACTCAAATTTGAAGGTGAGTTTTATACACACTCGCTGATGACACCTATGTTCACTCCTACGGACACTGACTATGGCGCTCCGAAGGTTTTCCTCGCAGCTGTCGGTCCGATGATGACCGAAGTTGCAGGCGAGGTTGCAGACGGGGTGATTATCCACGCGTTTACGACAGAGAAGTATTTGCGGGAGGTGACGCTGCCTGCGGTTGAGCGGGGTCTTGCCAAGTCCGGCCGTTCCCTCGAGGACTTCCAAGTGGTTTACCCTGGCTTTGTTGTGAGTGGTACAGACGAAGCGCAATTCAACCAAACGAAGCAAGCTGTATGTAAGCAAATCGCTTTTTATGGATCGACACCGGCCTACGCGCCTGTTCTCGGCATAGAGGGCCTCGGCGAACTCCAGCCCGAACTCAATCGATTATCGAAACAAGGTCAATGGGACGAGATGGGAACGCTCATCACGGATGATGTCCTTGATAAGTTTGCGGTGGTCGGCGAACCAGATGATGCCGTGGACAAGTTCTTAAGTCGTTTCGGTGACGTTGTGGATCGGACAACAGGCAGCTTCCCCAGTCGTGATACCGATCACGCCCGGGCTATACTCGCCAAGTTGTCAGCTTAGAAAACTTCTGCACCAGCAGCGGATAAGCGTCAGGCAGCCTTGTGTCTTGAGGCACTGCTCTTATCCGAGACAGCCCTGAGCCGAGACGGCCCAGCCCTGCGCTTGAACAACCCGTATTTAGAAACGGCATTTAATCAGTTCAGCCCAGCCCAGTGTAAAAGCGATTCGTTTCGTTTACTCGGGTAGCTGGATGAAAGCCCGCTGAAAAGAGAGAACCGAAGCGCACATTGAGCCTTAATGAATCAGTTGCACGAGTGCGTGACGGCAATAGATACTGGTGCCACCAGACATTGATGAGAACAAAGGGATACGGGATATGAAATTAGGATTATTGGGCGGATACGGCGGCAAAATGATTCAGGTGGACATCGACAGAATCAAGTACGCTGAGAACCTCGGTTACGACTCGATCTGGACAGCTGAGGCTTATGGTGCCGATGCAGTGACCCCTGCGGCCTGGATTTTGGCGCAAACCGATAAGATCAAGGTCGGCACCTCGATTATGCAGATGCCTGCCAGGTCGCCGGCCTGTTCTGCGATGACAGCCATGACGTTGAACCAGCTATCCAACGGTCGTTTCATCGTTGGGCTTGGTGCTTCCGGTCCGCAGGTTGTGGAGGGATGGCATGGTGTGGCTTATGGGCGCCCCATTACTCGAACCAAAGAATACATATCCATTATGAAAAAGGTGTTCGCGCGCGAGGCACCGGTTGAGCATGATGGCTTTCACTACAGTTTGCCGTATAGCGGAGACGACGGAACTGGCCTGGGTAAACCTCTCAAGAGCATCTTGCAGGCAGACAAAGATATTCCAATTTACACGGCCTCAATCACGCCGAATGGCCTCGCAGGGAGCGCTGAGGTGGCCGATGGTGTATTTCCTATTTGGATGGATCCAGCCAAGCCCGAGGTTCTGCTTCCCCATATCGAAAAAGGGCTAGCGAAGTCGGAGCGAACGATGATGGACTATGACATCGCTCCTTTCATCACCTGCATCATGGGAGACGACATTAACGCTTGTCGTCAACCGATCAAAGGCAACATGGCGCTGTACATTGGCGGAATGGGGGCCAGAGATAAAAACTTCTATAACGATTACTGTAAAGCCCTAGGGTTTGAAGATGCTGCGGTCAAAATCCAGGATCTCTATCTATCGGGTAAGAAAGATGAGGCTATGGCCGCGGTGCCCGACGAACTGGTCGATGCTTGCCATCTTGTAGGACCGACCGAGCATATCCGTGGGCAGTTAGCACGCTGGAAAGAAGCGGGTGCCAATGGGATTGTTGGGTCGATGCTGATCGGCTCGGGACAATCTGAGGCGCTCAAAGTGATCGCTGAGGAAATTCTCTAAGCCTGCGTGCTGATCTTCGAGGAACGTTTTTGAGTTACACCATTCATCCTGTGGATGGGATTCAGCAGATCGGGTCCGAATCGTGGACGCGATTTGCTGAACCGCCTTCCACTCCCGTTGACCCTTTTCTAACCTATCCCTTCCTGAAGGCGCTTGAGGACAGCGAATCGGTCGGCGCGAGTGCTGGCTGGGTGCCCTATCATCTTCAGGTGAAAGACGCCGAGGGCGCAGTGCAGGGCGTCATGCCGCTCTACCTAAAGGGTCACTCCCAGGGCGAGTATATCTTTGACTACAGCTGGGCCGATGCGTTTGAACGAGCGGGCGGTAGATATTATCCCAAGCTCCTGAGTGCCATCCCTTTTACTCCAGCGACTGGCCGTCGTTTGCTGGCACTCGATCTTGAAGCCGAAGCTGCGCTCGCTCGGGGAGCTCAGCAGATTGCTGATCATCACGATATTAGCTCGGTGCATATCAATTTCCTTAACCAGGACGCTTGGTCACGGCTCGGTAGCGAGGGATGGCTCAGGAGAACGCACAAGCAGTACCACTGGCAAAATCCCGGGTACGATTCTTTCGACGCTTTTCTAGCAGAGCTCTCTAGTAAGAAGCGAAAAAATATCCGGAGAGAGCGCCGTGATGCGGTGAAGGATGGAGTTGAGATTGAGCGGCTAACCGGAGACATGATCACCGAGACGCATTGGGATCACTTTTATCGGTTTTATATTGATACTGGGAATAGGAAATGGGGGTCGCCTTACCTCACTCGATCTTTTTTCTCCCATATCGGTGAAACCATGTCGGACCGGGTCCTACTTGTGATGTGTCGGGCCGACGGTCGCTACATTGCAGGCGCGATCAACTTTATTGGTGACGAGTGCCTCTTCGGACGAAATTGGGGGTGTATAGAACATCGGCCTTTTTTGCACTTTGAGGTCTGTTATTACCAGGCCATCGAATTCGCCATTGAGCATGGTTTGAAGCGGGTTGAGGCAGGAGCCCAGGGAGAGCATAAATTGGCGCGGGGGTACCTGCCGAGTGAGACCTACAGCGCGCATTACATTGCTCACTCAGGGTTTAAAGCGGCTGTGGATCGTTTCCTCGGTGAAGAGCGTGCTCATATTGCTGAGGAGATTGATTACTTGGAGCAATTCTCTCCGTTTAAAGCTCGGTCCTAGGCGGCAAGGATTTAACCCAAGGTTTGGGAGTTTTCAAAGGTCGATCGTTGAGGCAATCGGGTCGGCCCATTTGGTCTAGTCGCGGTAGAATGGGTTTGCCCCAGAGTTGGGTTAACCATAGCTTCCTGAAACCATGGAAAGGTGTTAACAACCAAACGATGAGCATCAGGACCGAAGTGTCATCCGTGGAGTAAGCGTGACAACGATGCCACTCACAGAGCCAGGATTGAGAACATGATCGAGCAATCTCTACCGCGGACGACAGCGCTTGTGACGGGCGCATCCAGGGGCATTGGCGCCGCTATCGCCTTCCAACTAGCAGAGCGGGGTCTTCGACTGATTCTGGTGGCTCGAGGCCAGGATTCGCTTGATCAACTCGCTGCGTCACTGCCAGAGGCTGCGGCGGTCGATACGCTGACAGTTGATTTGTCGGAGTCAGATGGGGCCTTCAGACTGCTTCAGTTAGTCAATGATCGAGAGATCGACATACTGATCAACAACGCAGGTGGTGCGCCAAATCAATCTTTTATGGAAACTGATGCTGACCAAGTGCAGCGCCTTATTCAGCTAAATGTGACGGCACCCACCCAATTAATGCACGGGCTCATCCCTTCAATGAAGGTTCGGAGGAGGGGGCGAATTCTCAATGTCGCGTCGATGGGCGCGTTCCACCCAGTACCAGGGCTTGCCCAGTACGGTGCAGCTAAAGCTTACCTTTTGCTTTTAACCGAAGCATTGAGTGAGGAGCTTAGAGGGACCGGGGTGAGCTTGACGGCACTTTGTCCGGGCGTTACTAGAACCGAATTAGTAGCAGAACTGCCGCTCGAGGACTTGCCTGAGCAGTTGGTGAAGTCCCCGGGTTATGTGGCTCGAGCCGGATTGGAAGCCATGTTTAACCAGGAAGTGGTTTGCGTCCCCGGGCGACTGAACCAAGCTGCACTTGCGGCGTCAAAAATTCCACCGAGGCCGGTGATGCGTGCACTGGGCGGATTGTTTCAAAAGTGGTCCAATCAGGGATCAGCGTAGGTGCAGTGTCGATCGCGGCGCACCATGCGGTCCGAAAGCATTGTCGACCAGAAGCAAGAGTGAGCAAGGGTGAGCGGGCTAAAGGGACAAAAACGCTTTGTGCCAAATGACCCGTCCGCGCGAGAAGTAAGAGAGGATCGAGCATGATAGATATTCGCCCCAATCCCGACGAGGTTGATGCCGCATGGTTGACCGAGGTGGTTGCGAAGCGCGGATTCACCGGTGAAGTTACTGACTTCAAGGCAGAGTCTATCGGTACCGGCCAAGTCGGGCAAAATGTTCGATTTTCATTGGTCGGTGAGAATATTCCGTCGTCGATCGTGGGAAAGTTTCCGTCGATTGATCCTGTGAGTCGGCAAACGGGGATAGAACAAAATAACTACAATCGGGAAGTGCTGTTCTACCAATCGATTCAGCCCACGGTGAAGGTTCAAACGCCAATCATCTTTCACACCGATATTGACCTGGCGAGTCATGAGTTTGTGTTGATGATGGAGGACCTTGCGCCAGGAAAGCAGGGTAATCAGTTGACGGGATGCTCTGCAGATGATGCCGCGATGGCGCTCGAGCAGTTAGCGCATTTACAGGGGCCGCGGTGGGCAGATGAAGACTTGAGTCGCGAGCCGCTTTTAGGAGGTGGCACTGACCGCCAAGACACGACTGCGCTTCATGACTTTTACGCGATGCTGACGCCTGGCTACCTGGAAAGATACCAGTCGCGCCTTTCGGCTGAGGAACTCGATGCGACAGGGCGTTTACTCCCCTATCTTCAAACGTATCAGAAGATTTACGAAGGTCAGCCGCTAGCACTTGTTCATGGTGATTATCGTCTAGACAACATGATGTTCGGCGGGCCTTATCCACTCACTGTAGTTGATTGGCAAAGCTATTTTATGGGTTGTCCGATTCAGGATGTGAGCTACTTCATGGGCACCTCACTCACGACGGATGTTCGCCGAAGAGAAGAGCGGGCGCTTATCAAGCATTACCTTGATGTCCTAAATCACTATGGTGCAGATCTGTCATTCGACGATTGCTTTCGGTACTACGTTAATTTCGCCCCAGCGGGGATGATCATGGCTTTGATCGCATCGATGATCGTCGGCGAAACCGAGAGAGGGAATGACATGTTTATGGTGATGGCAAAAGGCAGCATCGCGCTCTGCCTTGACCATGAGCGGCTATAACGGAGCTTGGTGGGGAGGGACCAAGTCCAAGCTCAGCAATAAAATGGACGCTCGAGTCAAGGTCGTGTCAGCCCAAGACCTCTGGATTAATGTGCCAGGCGGCAAGCATATGAAGAGTGACTAGGCGGTAATCAGGAATCGTTCGGCTAGCGCTTATTGAGGGAGTTTCAGCATTAGCGAAGGAGTGAGGCTTCGATAACGATAAGTGTGAGGTAAAGACTGGATTTGGCGTGCTGGTAACGTTCTTTTCGAGCGTTAAGCGGCGCGGGCTCACTGCAAGCGGATTGCTAGCTCCTCATCGCCTCGCCCTGAAAGGGTATATCGATAAGCAAGTGTGATCCTCTTTGGTAAAAAAAGTGATGGAAAGTTTTGTCACCCCACACTGCTTGGTGACGGCAAAACGGTTGAGCACCGAATGGAAGGGGGCTGCAGCCAGCAGTGAAGGCTACCTCAGCTTGATGGGTCCGCCGCTTATCAAACGATGATGGACAGCGAATGTTTCAAGGGAATTTAAGAGAACTTCCGCCCTTTGGCGAAACACTCGGAAT
>CAJXDD010000033.1:0-16462 GCA_913052075.1 uncultured Gammaproteobacteria bacterium | reverse complement strand
CAGGAAGGGGCAAAGGCCAAGGAACTGCGTGACCACGACATTATTTACAAAAATAGCCGAGAGCAGCAGTGTGAGAAGATCGAACATGATTCAGATCAAGTGACTTGCATACCAGGCCTAGCCCCTTCGTCAGGCGAGATCAGGAAAATGTCTTCACCCCCTGGACCAGCCGCCAGCACCATGCCCTCTGAGACACCAAATTTCATTTTTCGAGGTTGCAAGTTGGCGACCAGAACAGTCAGCTTTCCCTCTAAGTCAGAGGGGTCGTAGGCCGATTTGATTCCTGAGAAGACGGTTCGCGTGTGATCGCCGACATCGAGCGTGAGTTCAAGGAGTTTATCAGCGCCGTCAACCGGCGCTGCTCGGACAATCTTCGCTACCCGCAAGTCCACCTTGGTAAAGGTCTCAATGCCAATAGATTCCGTTCCATCGCTCGCATCGGTTTGTGTTTCGGCGGGCTTTGGTGACGAAGTGTTCTCTGCGGGTGCAACCAAAAGGTCGACCTGCTTTTGGTCGAGGCGCGCCAGCAAGGGGGTGAAAGGATTGATCGTGTGGTCACAGAGCGGCGATTCGAGATCTTGCCACGAGAGTGGCTCGATATTCAGAAATTGCTCTGCTCGCTCGGCCAACCCAGGCATGACGGGCTTCAGATACACCACGAGCAAACGAAACAAATTGAGCCCGTCACTACAGACCTGATGGGCTCGCGATCTGGTTGCACCATCCTTGATGAGTGTCCACGGTGCTTCCTCAGCGATAAATTGATTCGCTTGATCCGCAAGCGTCATGATTTCGCGCATGGCCTTGCTGTAATCGCATTGCTCGTAAAGCGCGGCGATTTCCCCTGCCATGGCGGTCATAGCATCGAATAGGTCCGTTTGAACCGATGCGCAAAGATTGCCGTCAAATTGCTTATTGATGAAACCGGCACAGCGACTCGCGATATTGACGACTTTTCCCACAAGGTCGGCATTCACCTTTTGCTGAAAGTCCTCGAGGTTGATGTCCATGTCGGTCACACCCGAGGATAGCTTGCTCGCGTAGTAATACCGCAGATGTTCAGGCGACAGGGTGTCCAGGTAGTGCCGCGCGGTAATGAAAGTCCCCTTGGACTTAGACATCTTCTCGCCATTGATAGTGATAAACCCGTGAACTTGTACTCGAGTTGGTGTGCGATAGCCTGCTTGCTTCAACATGGCCGGCCAAAACAAAGTGTGAAAGTTGATAATGTCCTTGCCGATAAAGTGATGGACTTCGGCCGTGGAGTCAGGGCTCCAAAAGGCATCAAAGTCAATGTCTTGCCTTTGGTCGCAAAGGGCGCGGAAGCTACCCATATAGCCAATTGGCGCATCTAACCAAACATAGAAATATTTGCCAGGCTCACCAGGAATCTCAAAACCAAAGTAAGGCGCGTCGCGAGAGATATCCCAGTCGTGAAGCCCATCATCCAGCCACTCGTTGATTTTATTTTTAACCGCTTCCTGTAGGGTGCCGCTGGCAGTCCACTCGCGCAGAAAGTCAGTCTGATCAGATAGTTTGAAAAAGATGTGGTCGGAATCCTTAACCACTGGCGTGGACCCCGACAGGGTGGATTTAGGCTCAATGAGATCGGTGGCGGCATAGGTAGCGCTGCATTGATCGCAGTTGTCTCCGTATTGATCTGCAGCGCCGCATTTAGGGCAGGTGCCTTGAACGAAGCGATCTGCCAGGAATAATGATTTTTCCTCGTCATAAAGCTGGGCGACCGAGGCTTTCCTGATCGAGCCAGCTGATTTGAGCGCTAAATAGATAGATTCAGATAAAGCCTGGTTTTCAGGAGAGTGTGTCGAGTGATAACAGTCATAGCTAACCATAAAATCGGAGAAATCTGCGCGATGATCACTAGCAACAGCGTCGATATGGGCTTCCGGGGTCATCCCCTGTGCTTCCGCGTGCAGCATGATTCCAGTCCCATGAGTATCATCCGCGCAGACAAAATAGGTTTGATGACCCTGCATGCGTTGGAACCGCACAAAAATGTCTGACTGCACATGCTCTAGCATATGCCCGAGATGAATGGGGCCGTTTGCGTAGGGTAGAGCAGAGGTCACTAGAATTGAGCGCGTCACGGTTTCGGTCTCTAAAAGGGAGACGGTAATTCTACCCGAATCCGAGGCACCGAGCCGCAAGTGTCGATGACCCAACCTTGACCAAACTACCGAAGTAGCGTGGGGACCAGGCTAAGCACCCATAGTCCCGGTGCGGCATTTACTACCGCCATTCTGGTTAAAATGCAGCATCGAGAAATCTATCAGGCTTCGCGACGAGTAAGCCTCTGTACAGATTTTAAACATCCAAAGAACTAGGTAGAACAACCATGGCAGAACAGGCATCTGACACCATCACGCTCCCGCAAGTCGGGCGAATTATCGCGGTTGGATCTGGCAAGGGCGGCGTCGGGAAGTCAACGGTCGCCTGCAATCTGGCAGCTGCGCTGCACGCACAAGGGGCGAGCGTAGGCCTTCTCGACGCAGATATTTACGGGCCCAGCGTTGGACGCCTGCTCGGGGTGGCACCCGAGACCCGGCCAGAAGTAGCGGGTGGGCACTTAATGCCGGTCGTGGCGAGGGGATTGGTCACGATGTCGATGAGTTACTTGGGCAGCGAGCGAACGCCTGCTATCTGGCGGGGGCCTATGGCGAGCGGTGCGCTTCAGCAAATGCTGACGCAGACGAAGTGGCCTCCATTGGACATCCTAATTATCGACATGCCTCCTGGTACAGGCGACATCCAGTTAACCCTTGCTCAACGAGTGCGTCTCGATGGTGCTGTGATTGTTACTACCCCCCAGGATTTGAGCCTCTTGGACGCTCGAAAGGGGATCGAGATGTTTCGGAAGGTTGAGGTGCCCATTCTTGGCATTGTGGAAAACATGAGCACCCATGTTTGTTCTAAATGCGGCCATGAAGAGCCTTTATTCGGGGAACAGGGCGGCCAGATGATTGCCGAAGAGTATGGTGTCTCATTGCTTGCTGAACTTCCCCTCGAAATAGGCGTTCGAGTGAGTTCTGATCAAGGCATACCGCTCGTGCAAATCGAGACTAGCGAAGCCCTTAGCACTTACTACCATGCGCTAGCGAGCGCCGTTCAGACGGCGATGTCTGCGCAAGGCGACGCAACCGAATTTCCCACGATCGAAATCGTCGACGATTGATAGTGGAAAGGTTGTGATGGATTGATAGCGATGTAGATGGTGCTCCCCTAGCTCTCCATGCCCTCGGCTTTGCCGAAATGCATAGAGCCAAACTCTCGTTGACTCGAGTTATCCCCCACGCAAAATAAACCCTCTGATCCTCAGTGCTTCTTAATCCTAAAATTGCCTCATTTGTGAGAGCTGAGAGGGCGTTAAGGCCTGCAGCCTTCAAGAGTTTCTAATTGGTAATAGCCCTTAGCCTTCAGGAGTCGCTAACCTCTAAGAGCCTCCGATCACCAGTCTCCAGCTACAGATTCCTGGAGCCGCTAGAAGTCCTGGATATGCTGGGGTGTTCGACTGCGAAATGGGAAGAGTCTTTCGTAGCATTGGGCTTTACCTAGCATACCTATCCGTTTGTCAGCCTGGCGCCTGGGAATAGGGCGAGGTTTTCGATCGTCAATCGGCACCATATTGGGCTCGAGAGAGTCCAACGCAGGTTATCACCTGTAGTAACATATCAGGCTGAGTTGAGCTGTTCTGGAACGCAGCGGTTTCAGCCAAAAAGGTGGATGGGAGCAGGGTATGAGCATTAAGTCTGATCGCTGGATCAAGCGAATGGCCGCAGAGGGGATGATTGAACCCTTTGAAAGTGAGCAGGTTCGTGCCGGAAGTGAGGGTCGCATAATTTCCTATGGAACCTCAAGTTACGGTTACGACGTTCGATGCGCGGATGAATTCAAAGTGTTCACAAACATTCACTCAGCAACGGTTGACCCAAAGCACTTTGACGATAAGAGCTTTGTCGACATCCAAAGCGATGTCTGCGTGATTCCGCCTAATTCTTTCGCCCTGGCACGAACGGTGGAATATTTCAGGATTCCGCGCTCGGTGTTAACGATCTGCCTGGGTAAATCTACCTACGCTCGTTGCGGCATCATTGTCAATGTCACCCCACTAGAGCCTGAGTGGGAGGGTCATGTGACCTTGGAATTCTCCAACACCACGAATCTACCCGCCAAAATTTATGCGAACGAGGGCGTTGCGCAAATGCTGTTTTTTGAGAGTGATGAAGTCTGCGAGACGTCATACCTTGATCGGGGTGGTAAGTATCAAGGCCAAACCGGCGTCACGCTACCTAAGACTTAATCTGCTCGTCGAGCTGAACGGGCAGACCGTCGAGCACAGCCTCCTTGAGCTCGAGGCTGAAGCTGTCACCGTCATCTTCTTGGACAAAGCGAATGAGCATATATTCAAGCGAGGGCGCGAGCCAAAGCGTTGTCCGTCTCGATGAATCTTCATTCTTTCGCTCGAGGCGAATCGTATCGATTGTCCCGAGTGCTGTGTCGATACTGTCCTCATCTGCTACCTCGAAGACGTATTCTTTCATGCGTCCCCTGTCAAAGATGAGGTAGGTCCAAGTGCTCGAGCGGATGCTGTCCATCGGTGTATTGATTAAATCGACCTGCAGCCATAATTGATATAGCAATCGATCTGAAAACAAGGTGTTTGGGTTGAAGGTAAAGGCCTCGTCTCGCGCCGCATCGTTTGCTAGACCGCTTGCCCAGTCAAAGCGAATATCTTGAGTGTTGTTTTTGCCAAGCCCGGTACGCTCATATTGATAGCGAGCAGGCACTAGCTGGTTGCTCTCCAGGGTAAACGTAGAGGCTTCGTTCAACTTGGCAAATAAACTCACCGCCCGAGACGAAAAGATATAGCGTTGACTGTCACTCTTATCTTCGCGTCTCAACGAACGAATGCCAGTTGCTGAAATGGGTAGGCCTCGGTAATCGGCGGTATAGGTCGTCTCAAACGGCCTGGGAAAAGCGAAAGTGCCTTCGGGGCTCTGGCGAGTTGCTCCCTCGGACTGTCCAGTGGCATATGCGGGTGATAGCAGTACGCTGCAATAGAGTGCTGGTAGCAATGAGGCAGTGACTCGGCCGCCGCATTTCATCAAGAAGGATCGGACCGGCGAAGCCTTCTTAACGATCCATTGCGGCAAGCGAATAAGTTGTCTAATTCCCCAGATGACGTGGACATTTGGTTGGCGTCGCTGCGTTTCTTTCAATTGCTTGAATTGCGCATACAATAAGGGGTCTGGGAGACTGGACTCGGGAGAATCGGCTGGCCGAGCACAGCCCCGCCGCTGCGGCACCGTCGGAGAGAACGCTGCCTGTGAATGCCTTGCATGTAAAGAGTGATCCACTATTGAGTCCCAGCCACCTTAAATCTTTATGTCGATATCTATGAGAGTAACAACCACGACAGATAGTTCCCTCATCTTACTGATGACACTCGCTCTCGTCATTGTCGCGATGCCCGCCCATTCAGTTTTGATTAATGATCTCTACGTGGCGGAGGTCACAACGGTCTCTCAGAGCGACGCGCAGCGACGTCGTGACGCTGGGACAGGTCTACTGGACGTGTTGGTCCGAGTCTCAGGACGTGTTGATATTGTTGAGCACCCGCTTGTTACGGCGGCGCTACGAACACCAGAGAATTACTACACGGAATTTAGCTATCAAACGATAGAAAGTGGTGGAAGTGATGCGGAACTTTCGGCCCCTACCCTGCAGAAAATGCAGATTAGATTCGAGCCCAGCTTGATTTCGGATCTGTTGAGATTGGCGGGTTTGCCGGTTTGGGGCAGCAATCGGCCATCGGTGCTTTTTTGGGTGGCTCGCGGTTCCGGAGCAGAGCGAGCGGTCCTTGGGGAAGGCAGTTCGGGCGTATTTGCTCAATCGGTGAGAGAACGGGCCGAATCGCGAGGAGTGCCAGTCTATTTCCCTGTTTGGGATCTTGAGGACTCCTCGAGAGTCACAGTCTCGGAAATTTGGGGACGGTTCCTTGATCAGATAGAGGCCGCGTCCGAGCGTTATTCGCCCGACAAGTTATTGGTGGTACGAGTGGAGAAGCGTTATGCCGGCCAATGGCACGTTGATTGGTCATATGGCGATCAGGGCGAGTGGCGGGTTGGCACCTTATTAAAAGCCTCTGAAACTGAGGCGGCGATAGCTTTGGTCGATGAAATCACAGCGTTACTGAGTGCCCAATACGCAGGTACTTCCGCCAGAAGTGCGCTCAGGCTGAATGTGGAGGGCATTAGTGGCGTTGCTGCATTGGCAGAGGTTGAGCGCTATCTGCAGCGGCTGTCCTCTGTTCTCGATGTTCGGCTGAGAAGAGTCAAAGGCGATCTGCTGACATTTGATGTTCGCAGTGAGGGCGATCTCGAGCAACTGATAGACTTGATCGCCCTTGATCGCGATCTCACCTTACTGAGTTCGGATGTTGGGGCCAGTACAGTCTGGTACCGCTGGTCAGGCGAGAACTGATTAGCACGATGATGAGCACGCCTAAAAAGGGATCATGGGTGCTGTTCGGTCACTTTGATGACTTGAGGTGATCGAGCTCGCGGCCAGTCGGCCTAGTGATCGGATCACACGATTGTCCAGCTTGCGTGCTGTTCAGGTGTGAGTAAGCGCCTAGAAGAGCGGGAGGAGGAAGCAATGCGCCTCAAGGAGAACGTTAAATGACAGGCGACTTGACCTATTACTCGAAAGGTTGGCTAATCGCCGGCGCTGCGTCGATCATTGCATTGGTTTGGTTGCTGAGTCCCATTCTCACTCCATTTTTCCTTGGGTTATTGATTGCTTATTTAGGACAACCAGTCGTGAATCGGCTTTCACGCGCTGGCCGCAGTCGAACGTCGGGTGTGCTGCTGGTGTTTTTGGTGATTATGATCGTCCTGTGTGGACTCATTTTGCTGGCACTGCCACAACTCATGAGCGAACTGGGTGAACTAATCGAGCGGTCTCCGGCCATTGTTGATTATTTAGGGGAGCGAGTAGAAACCCAGCTAACAGCATTACTCGGAGCGGGCGCCATTGAAGCTTTTGACACGAGGATGTTAAAGGATTGGATGTCTGATTGGGCGCAAATTCAGCGTTTGTTGGTTTCTGGAGGAGGGGAGCTGTTCGCCTCTGGTGTTGCATTTTTTGGCGCGCTTGCAACAGCAGCGCTGACGCCAGTGGTTGCGTTTTACTTCATGCGTGATTGGCCAGAAATGATCGCTGGACTGAGAAGGGTCATCCCGAAATCCGTTTTGCCGCGGGTCGGTACCCTAGCCAATGAGTGCGACAGTATCCTTACTGGGTTTTTCGCTGGACAGTTTATGGTCATGCTCGCGTTGGCGGCCATCTATTCAGCCGGATTGTTGGTATTAGGGGTTAAGGGAGGGCTGGCCATTGGTGTGATCGCTGGCCTTCTGAGTATAGTCCCCTACCTCGGCGGGGCGATCGGTCTAGTCATTGGCCTATTGTCAGCCCTTTATCAGTTTCAAGACTGGTTCCACCCATCCATGGTGCTATTGGTTTTCATGGTTGGGCAAGTGATTGAGAGCACGGTGCTAACCCCTTGGTTGGTTGGCGATCGAATCGGACTTCACCCGGTTGCAGTCATTTTTGCGCTGATGGCTGGCGGACAGCTATTTGGATTGGTTGGGGTGTTGATTGCATTGCCAGTGGCCGCAGTCATAGTGGTTGCATTGAAGCAGGTCTTGTCAGCAAGCAGTGAATTTGAATTTGGTGAATTTGTCGAGGCACCTAGTGATCAAACTGACTCGCCGCTTGTCACTGAGGACACAGAGTCAGATGAAGAGTCATTAACCTCAGCGGAAGACTCAGAGTCGCCCAAGGGCAGCGAGTGAGATGTCTGTCGTGAGTATGGTCGGTGAGCAGATGGTGTTCCACCTTCCACCCCACAGACGGTGGACGCTCGAGCGATTTGTCGGGCCTGTGAAGGCGGATGTTTTGGCAAACCGAGCGTTGCTTCAGTGGCTTTACGGACCTTCTAGCACAGGAAAGTCTCACCTTTTGGTCGGGCTGTGTCGCGATGCAGAGGCTCGGGGTGTTCGGTCGATTTACTTGGATCTAGCAACGCTTGAGGACCCGGCTGTTTTGTCGTCGCTCAATGAGATTGACGTCGTGGCCATCGATAACGTTCAGGAGGTCGCTCACCTCGGCGACTGGGCATTGGCGCTTTATGGCTTGATCAATGGGTTCTCCCAGTCGGCTAACCAGCCGCGGTGCTACTTTGCTGCGACCCAGGCCGCATTTGAAACCACTTTCGCGACCGAGGATCTTGCCTCGCGGTGTCGTGCCATGATCTCGCATTCGTTGAGTGTACTGAGTGATGATCAGAAACGGGACGTACTGCTCAATATGGCTGAAGATGAAGGGTTCGTTCTGCCCGAGGGTGCAGCTACTTACCTAATCGAGCGCTCGGCAAGAGAACTCTCGCATCTGGCTTCTGTGTTGGCGCGAGTGGCGGAGCGAAGTCTTAGGGAAAAGAGAAAGGTTACCTTGCCACTTGTTCGTCAAGTGCTGGCTGACAACGCATGAAAATTGTCTTAACGGGTGGAGGCAGCGCTGGGCATGTAACCCCTAATATCGCGATTGCTGAGCAGCTCCTCGCGAGAGGAGACGAGGTGCTTTACGTGGGTTCCCGCCATCCTTTAGAGGTAGACTTGGTTCACCAAGCGGGTCTCCCCTTGGTTCAGATCACCTCCGGTAAACTTCGACGATACTTTGATTGGAAAAACTTTACTGACCCATTTCGTATTGCACTGGGCGCTGTCCAAGCCCTCATGGCTATCTGGCGTTTTAGGCCTGACATTGTGTTTTCGAAAGGTGGATTTGCAGCAGTGCCCGTCGTGGTCGCGGCCTGGCTTTGTCGAATTCCGGTCATCGCTCATGAATCCGACGTGACGCCGGGTCTTGCTAACCGGCTCTGCTTTCCGATCGCTAAGGCGATATGTGTGAATTTTGAGGCATCGCTCGTGCACGTGAGCGGTAAGCAAGTGCTCCATACGGGTACGCCGCTACGGAAAGCGTTGAAAAATGTGTCAGATCAGCGGGGTAAAACCTTCCTTGGCCTGGAAAGGGAGTCGGGTTCGAAGCCAATACTGCTGATTGTGGGGGGGTCACTCGGGGCTGCGAGTATCAACCAGTTGATCTTTGACTCAATTGACAAACTGACCGAGAACTGGACGGTCGTCCATGTTCTGGGGGCAGCGGGGATCAACGAAGCGCCCGAGAAAAATGGCTATCTGACCTTTGAATATATCGGCGATGAGTTTGGTGATGTCCTCGCGGCCGCGGATCTCGTCATCAGTCGAGCAGGCGCAAATGCGTTGTATGAACTGTTGGCGCTTAAAAAATTACACGTGTTGATTCCGCTTGGGTTCGGCGCCAGTCGAGGAGATCAACTTCAAAACGCGGCGTTGTTTGAAAGGGCAGGTTGCTCAGCAGTATTGCATGAGCAAGACGCGACGGTAGAGACATTGCTCGCCTCGATTGAGAAGGTGTGGGCGCAGCCTGAGCGTTACGAAGCAGCTATCTCAGGTCAGCAGGCTGGCGATGGCACCGTGAAGATCATCGAATTGATCGATACAGTTACAGGGGAAAAAAGCCTAGGCAGCATAGCAAAAAAGGAATGATTCTAGGCAAGGGGTTGTGCGACAACTTACTGGTCGTGGTCTATGGCGTCTGGCCTGAGTATCAGCCACCGAGTTACCAGTGCCGTGCTAAAGGCACCTCCAAAACAGCAAGCATCTAAGATGATGATTGAGCGCCAATACATCGCTTGTACTCTGCATTGATGGGATGAACGAACGTCCTTTGAATGAACGTGTAGCGATCTTTTGTGGTTAACGCGTTAATAGGGGTGCGAGATGCCCGCCATGAGTAGCAAATGTCGGGGGTTGGTGATTGGATAGCAGTGAAGATCACTTAAGGGCCAGCTACAGTGACCCACATGGGTCAAATGAGACGCTATTGATGGGAGGAGGCGAATGATACAAAGACAATATGCAAGAGATGCGAGCGTGCCCGGAAGGTATAGCGCTCGTGCTCGTATCATGAACTACCTCCGAGTCTGCTTTAGGCTTGCGCTGGTAGGGGTATGCTCCCTTCAGAGTCCAATCTTGCTTGCCGAAGATGAGATGGATGACGATGCATTAACCATGCTCTCCGCGATAGAGGCAAATACGGTGCACTATGAGGGGATCAGTCGGCGCATTTGGGACTGGGCAGAGGTGGGCTATCAGGAATTTAAGAGTAGCGCGCTGCTTCAGCAAACCCTCCGAGAAGAGGGGTTCAGTATTCAAGAGGAAGCAGCGGATATACCAACGGCGTTTGTTGCAAGTTTTGGTTCGGGGCGGCCTGTCATCGGTATTTTGGCAGAGTTTGATGCGCTACCGGGGATTACTCAGAGCGCCTTGCCCCGTCGCGATGAGCTTCCCAACCAACGTGCGGGTCACGCGTGCGGTCATCACCTCTTTGGAACTGCCTCAACCGCGGCAGCGATCGCTTTACGTCATTGGCTAGCAGAAACGGGGCGCCAAGGCACGATTCGTCTTTATGGGACGCCAGCGGAAGAAGGTGGATCGGGCAAGGTTTACATGGTCAGGGCAGGCCTGTTTGATGACGTGGACACGGTCTTGCATTGGCATTCTGCTGACAGGAACACAGCGAATCCAGCGACGAGTCTCGCCAACAAATCAGCCAGAATCCGTTTTAAAGGCCGGTCCTCCCATGCTGCTGCCGCACCCGAGCGCGGACGGTCTGCGCTTGACGGTGTTGAAGCATTGAACTTTATGGTCAATCTAATGCGCGAGCATGTGCCCCAAGAAACGCGCATTCATTACGTGATCACGGAAGGCGGCAAGGCCCCCAATGTGGTCCCCGATGCTGCTGAGGTCTACTACTATATCCGACATCCGGATGCCGAAACCTTAAAAACAATATGGGATCGCGTCATGTTAGCGGCAGACGGAGCCGCGATGGGTACTGGCACCGAAGTCAGCGTCGAAACCATGCATGGCAATCACAGCTTATTGCCTAATGAAGCGCTGGCGGCCGCTATGCACCGTAATCTATCTTGGCTGGGTGGTTTCGAATTGTCGGAGAGCGAGCGGCAGTTTGCTAATGAAATTCAGTCAACACTGGGTTTATCTCAGCCCATTCCGGCATTTGAGCGGATGATCCAGCCCATGAAACTTCAGCAGGGGGGCGGCTCAACCGATGTGGGAGATGTGAGTTGGGTAGTGCCAACAACGGGTCTGACCACGGCAACCTGGGTGGCCGGAACCTCCGCACACAGTTGGCAAGCCATTGCCGCAGGTGGCATGAGCATAGGCACGAAAGGCATGATGTTGGCAGCAAAGGCATTGGCGCTTACCGCAAGAGACTTGATGCTTGATCCCGCATTGGTTCGTGGGGCTAAAGCCGAATTTGATCGCCGTAGAGGACCTGAATTCAAGTATGAGGCCTTATTGGGAGATCGCGCCCCCCCGCTTGACTATCGGGATTGATTCCAAGTGTCTAGCCAGCGCGGCTTTTGGCTATCGATCCCAATCGATAAGTCGACCCTCATAGCGTTGAACAGTGCGCAGATCCCCGATAGCGCTCGCTACCGCGCGAGTCTTTGAATGTCTTAATTGCTAAAATCTGCTGAACGCTAGTTCAGATTTCGTAGCCGTGTGTCATCGTGCTGGAAGATCAGCATCAGTGGCAACGCATGCCTCGTTGCCTGCAGTAGATCCCCGTTGAAAACCAAGCCATCGAACAACAATAAGTTTTTTGGTTGAATAGTGTTATACATAAGTAATACACTATGTCGCATCAGGAAGAATGAACCAGTCCCAATAGCCAAGTTGAAGGCAGTGACTTTCAACTCGGAAGGGGTCGGGACCCAAGGGATAAGACAGCTGGGCAAAGCAGCTTTTACATAATGGAGGAGAAGCAATGAACGAGCGATACATTCAAGCAGTGATTGTCGGTGTGCTGGTGGGGGGCGCGATTCTTCTTGCCGAAATGATCGACACTGGGAATGTGCAAGGGCCAGCCAATGCTGAGTCCTCATCGGCCAGTTTGGTGTTTAGCGAGTCTGCTGAGCAGCGCGATGCTGTTAATCAGTTAGCGGTCCAATTGGCGCAAATAGAAGCAATGAATGACCCGTCACAGACGGACATGCTTCGCGAACTGTCAAGCGAGTCACCAGCGATGGCGCTATTGGCCGAATTGAAGAGGATCGAAGCGTTGGACGACGCTGATCAGTTGGCCGCGATGCGGCAACTGGTTGGCTCGGAGGAGGCAGCCACGGGACTTGCAGAATTAATGGCACTCACGGCTCTCGAATCCCTAGAAAACGTTCGATTATCGATACAGCTTGACGCTGATGACGCGAGCGATGAGGTATCTATCAACCTGCAACTCGATGTGGATGCTGAGAGGGGTGTGACACCAGATTCAAAAGAAAAGGCTTCATGAGCGCGCGCGATGTCGATTCAGTGGAATGAAAAAGATCCGATTTATGTACAGATCCACCAGCATTTAGTGGGGCTGGTCATAGACGGCGCGATCCAAGAGGGCGATCCGCTGCCATCTGTTCGGGCCATCGCCGAAACACATCGTGTGAATCCGCTGACGGCAAGTAAAGCCATCCAGAGACTCGTTGATGATGACGTGCTGGAGAAGCGGCGGGGACTAGGCATGTATTTGGTAGAGGGTGCACGAGAGAGATTGCTGCAACTCGAGCGAAAACGATTCATTGAGGAGGAGTGGCCGGTGATAAAAACGAAATTGGCGCGACTGGAGTGGTCGCTCAAAGACCTAACGGAGAAAGAGTCATGAATACGGTGTTAGAGGATGCTCTCCTAAAAAACCAGGCGCTCTTGTCGATTCGGTCGCTATCGAAGTCCATCGATGGCAAAGAGATACTGAAGAATGTTCACTTCGATGTACCTCCAGGCAGAGTGGTTGGGTTCCTCGGCCGTAACGGCGCAGGTAAGACAACGACCATCAAGGCGGCTTTGGGGTTTATCGACTACAGCGGTGACATTGAGGTGATGGGACAAAACCCTAAAACCAGCAGACATCGGGTCATGGAGTCGGTTAGCTTTATCTCGGACGTTGGGATTTTACCGCGGTGGTTACGCGTTGATCAGGCGCTCGATTTCATGGCTGCTGTCCATCCCCATTTCCAAGTTGAGCAGGCAAAAGCGTTGCTGGTCGATTCCCAAATCGGTGCGACCGCGCAAATTAGCAGCCTGTCGAAAGGCATGGTGACACAACTGCATTTGGCTTTGGTGCTTGCGCTTGATTCTCAATTGCTTGTGCTCGATGAGCCAACCTTAGGGCTCGACTTGTTGTATCGCGAGGCCTTCTACCGTCAGCTTTATGAGCGATTTCTGAATGAATCGCGATCGCTCCTGATCAGCACTCACCAGATTGAGGAGATCGAGTTCCTGCTCTCCGATCTGGTGATGATTGATCAAGGCCGGATCTTGCTGAATGACAATATCGAAAATATCGCAGCGAAGTACGTGAGTATTGAAGTCGCTCGTGAGTCATTGACAAGTGCCCGAGCGAGAGAACCCATTTACGAACGGGCCAATTTAGCGGGTGCGGTGATGATTTTTGAGGATCACCCCGACACTGACTGGCAATCGCTTGGTCAGGTCCGCCAAACCAGTTTGGCTGAATTATTTGTGGCGCTGGTTGGGGATGCATCCCGAGCGGGCAGCCATCACTAGGAGATAAATGATGAATACTGCTTTAAATAAATGGAGTTATATGGCTCGAAGAGAGCGCTGGGAGCACCCGACACTCTCTTATAAATTACCGCTTGGGTTTGGTGGATTGCTCATTGTTCTGTCACTGATTGCCGTACTTATCGGCAAAGAGCTACTCATTGATCAGGCGGGTAATTGGGAGACTCGGATTCAAATGAATGGCTTGGACGCGGATTTGTCCTCACTCGGAGCGCCCATCGCAAACGCGGGATCTGCAGTCACTATGGGGTTTGGATTGCTTGGCCTGCTCGTTGGCTGGGCTTATGTCCTGTCAGCGTTATACCAGGAGCGAAAGGATCGAAGCATTTTGTTTTGGTTGTCGCTCCCCGTCTCAAATACCGAAACGGTGCTGGCGAAGTGGTTGTATGGCTGGATCCTGCTGCCAATGACTTACTTTCTTATTGGCTGGGTGGCAGGCGGGATCATCGTTTTGATCTCTTCCATCGGTGCCGCTGCGATGGTGTCAGATACCGGACTCGTTGCTGAGGCGATGGCTATCCATGGAGTCGGTTTGGCTAGCCACACTGGAACCATGATGGTTCAGATTGCTTGGATTGCGCCCTTTTTCGCTTGGAGCCTTCTTGTCTCGCAGTGGGCGCTGCGCACCCCGCTCCTTTGGGTGCTTGGCGTCCCCTTAGTGGCTACGTTGGTAGAGAATCTTCTCTTTGACGTGGCTTGGCTGACGGATTGGTTTTGGTCTCGCGCGAATGTCTCGGCGGAAATGATGAGTAGTGAGAGCGTGCAGTCTGTTCAACTAGGGTTGGGGCTGATTGTGGCCGCCTTGATTATTGGCTGCACCATTTGGAGCCGGCGTCTTTGCTTTGATCGATTGCCCTGACCTCCGCTGGCTTTACGAAAAAACAGAGGGCGATAGGAGAGCCCTCAGCGGGACGGGTAAAGAGCCTTCAGTCCAAGGAGTAAGAGAGCCTTCAATCGAAATGAGCGAAAGTCTCAATGATCTAGAGTGGCGGTAGCGGTTTGGGTATCCAAGATCTCGAGCATCCTGTCTGCTCGCCTAGAACCAGCAAACGGCAGCAAATGATGGAAACCGGGCCATTGTTGTTTGAGTTTTTGGCTGAGGAGCCACTCGAAGCATCGGGGGCAAAACCGCGAGCTCTTGCGGAATACGCAGACGAGGTGGTGTCGTTGGCAGTTGGGCGCCAATGACTCAGCGCCAATTTGGGATAGGCCATGGGAATTTGAGTGAATTTCAACGCCTGATTGAAGCGATTGACCCCTCGGTGTGGTTGATCTGTGTACAATACGCGCTTTTCGCGGCGAGGATCAGACATGTTTCAAATCCGGACACTTAACAATATCTCGGACAAGGGACTGTCAAAGTTTGACCGTGCGGATTACAACCTTGGCGATGATATTCCTGCGCCAGAGGCGATTCTGCTTAGAAGCCACAAGTTGACGGTAGAGGAATCTGGGGACGCTCTGTTGGCGGTCGGGCGAGCTGGCGCTGGAGTCAACAACATACCTGTTGCTGAACTATCGGACCGCGGGGTTGTGGTATTTAACACGCCGGGCGCCAACGCAAACGCTGTAAAAGAACTTGTGATGGCGGGACTACTCCTATCCCAGCGGGGCATTGTTCAGGGCATTGATTACGTCAATCAACTCGAGGCCAACCAGGAAAAATCCAACCTCAATGCTCAAGTAGAAGCGGCTAAGAAACAGTTCAAAGGCAGTGAATTGAACGGGCGAACGCTGGGCATCGTTGGCCTCGGTGCCATTGGTTCGATGGTGGCTGATATGGCGCTGGGGTTAGGTATGCGCGTGTTCGGCTATGACCCTGCACTGTCAGTCGAAGCGGCTTGGAGGCTGTCCAGTCAGGTGCAGCGTATGGAAAACATGGCAGCGCTGCTTGCGAAGTCCGACTTGGTGTCGCTGCACGTTCCAGCGCTCCCAGAAACCCAAGGATTAATTAACGAAGAGCAACTCGCACTCATGCAACCCGGCGCTGTTTTGCTCAATTTTGCTCGCGGAGAGTTGGTAGTACCGAGCGCCATTCGGCAGGCCATTGAAGCGGGTCAACTGAGCCAGTACATCTCAGATTTCCCAACGCCAGAGCTACTTGGCATCAATGGTGTGATAGCCACACCGCACCTCGGAGCTAGCACAGACGAGGCAGAAGAGAATTGCGCGATGATGGTGGCAGACCAAGTGATCGATTTTCTTGCCAACGGCAATATCAAAAATTCTGTCAATTTCCCTGCGGTAAACCTTGAGCGAAGTCAGACAGGGTGTCGGATCGCCATCGTGAATCGCAACGTTCCCCGATTGCTTGGGTCGGTACTCAGTATCCTTGCTGACCGAAACATCAATGTGATCGACATGATCAACAAGAGTCGTGACGAACTGGCCTACAATCTCATCGATATTGAAGCGAGCCCGGAAGAGGAGCTCGCCGACGTACTTCGAGCGGTCGATGATGTGATAAGCGTTCGGCTGATTCCATAGCCCTTCAGCCTCGGCTCGGATCAAAGCGGTCGGGTCGAAATTTGTCCCGCATGCTTCGCGGCAGCGCTCGAGGAGCGCCAGCGATCATCTCCGCAATTGATTCGCCAGCGAGGCTCGCGTGTGTGCCGCCGTGGGAGCCAAACCCTGTGGCAGCGAAACAGCGTGCACCCGAGGTGCCTTCCCGCTCGCTTTCA
>CAJXDD010000032.1:0-17977 GCA_913052075.1 uncultured Gammaproteobacteria bacterium | reverse complement strand
CAAGTCTTCCCGACCAATTATTCCAGCGTGGCATGCGTTGTCTTCCTATTCATCCAGTCATAAACACCGAGGCTCGGGCCAGCTATCCAAATCTGCCCAAATCTGAATTGCAAACCTGCGTTCTGTTCTTGCCCGCGTGCCGGGCGGTTCATCACGTTCCTGTTCGTGGCCGCCAATTGTCGCGCCTGGTGGCCTGTATTCTACGCTGGCCGCTACCGTTGATGCCCACCCTCGCCCATTTTTTCCAGGGCTAGCGCGAAACGCTCACTGAGCAACTAGTCAATCTTGGTGAACTAGCGGGCAACGCTATCATCGCCGTGATGTCCTTGCGCCCTCTCGCCCTTGTGTCTTGTGCCCTTGTGTATTGTGCCCTTGCGTCTTTCACGCTTGCGCTCTTGGGCTTTTCACCGATCGGCGTGTCTTGCTGACCAACCCCTGTCAATTTGTGGTGAACAATTAAACAACAGTTTTGAACCAGGCTATCAAGCATAATTTTTGGCTAACCGCAAAAAAACTGCGTCTAACCTACGAATTTTTACCAGTGAATTGAGCGGGCTACCGTCGGCTTGAACGGTAGAACCATCTCGACAACATGACTTTACGCGGACCGTTCTGCCTCAAATGGACCTTCGACAATCCCTACTTTTTGCTAACCCTACCGACTTGCCGATCAGGTCAGCTTGGACAACAATCATCCAACCTATGACGCTCAAGGGAAGGTTAGATGACTGCGACCATTTACGATCTGCATCACGGCGCCGCCTGGATTACGTTGAATCGGCCGGACAATCGAAATGCACTGTCCGCACAGTTAGTGAATGAGCTGTATTTTCACCTCAAGCAAGCCAATGAAGATGCGAATGTTCGGGCTATTGTGCTCACAGGCAATGGACCCGCCTTCTGTGCAGGCGCCGATCTCAAAAGTCCACCGGGTTCATCGATATCCGGAGAGGAAAGCGTCCCCTATGCCGACGTCCTAAAAGCGATCCTGGCAAGCCCCAAACCAGTGATCGCAGCCGTGAATGGTGCTGCATTTGCGGGCGGACTAGGTCTCATTGGCGCGGCCGACATTGTCATCACAGATGCCGACGCACTGTTCAGCTTCTCGGAAGTTCGCATTGGGGTCATTCCAGCGGTGATTAGTGTGGTCTGCATGCCTAAACTTGGTCGCCATCATGCAATGAAACTCTTTATAACGGGCGAGCGATTTACTGGCGATCAAGCCGTTACTATGGGTCTCGCGCACCGAGCAGTGTCCGCTGATGATTTAAAAGCTGCGGTCGAAGAAGAACTCGAGATGATCAATCTCGGCGGTCCCATGGCAGTGCAAGCATGCAAAGCACTTGTGAACCGTGTCCCGACCTGGGAGGCTGATGCAGCTTTCGATGAAGCCTCGACCTGGAGTGTTGCCACGTTTCAATCTGATGAGGCCGCCGAGGGCATGGCGGCTTTCCGAGAGAAGCGTTCACCGAGTTGGGTGGGGGGTTAAATCTGAGCTACCGAGCGCCACACCTACAGAAACCAGGCACCAGATTGCCGGGGCTCGTCGGCGCCAAAGTCAACGAGCGCGACATCAGTGCTTAAGCCGATAAAAACTTTGCCGGCTAGAAAAGCCGTGCAACAACCATATTTATTGAGAGCATCGACACTGACACTAAGGCATGAGACGAGGGAGTCGCCATGGGAGATACGATTCGAATAGCAAACTGTAGCGGTTACTACGGCGATCGCCTGGACGCTGCAAGAGAAATGGTCACCGGTGGACCGATCGATGTGCTCACCGGCGATTATCTCGCAGAACTCACAATGAAGATCCTTTATGACCAGCGCGAGCAGCGCGGCGCGCACCTGGGTTATGTGGGGACTTTTCTCAAGCAAGTAGAAGATGTTGTGGCGCTTTGTCTTGAGAAAGGCATCAAAATTGTCACCAATGCTGGCGGCCTTAACCCCGCAGGGATGGCAACCGAGGTCGAGCGAATCCTTGAAGCCCAGGGGCTCAGCGCTCGAGTTGCCTATATCGACGGCGATGACCTAACTCCACATCTGGCTGACTACCAAGCCGATGGTGAACCTTTCGTTAATCTCGACAAAGGAACCCGACTTGCGGAATCGGATAATGAAGTCGTCACGGCCAACACCTACTTTGGCGCCTGGGCCATCAAGGAGGCGCTGGATCGTGGCGCAGACATTGTCATCTGCCCTCGCGTCACCGATGCCGCTGTGGTCATTGGCCCCGCCGCGTGGAAATTTAACTGGCAGCGCAGCGATTATGATGCGCTCGCTGGCGCCTTGACCGCAGGCCACATCATTGAATGCGGCGCTCAGTGTACGGGCGGCAATTATAGTTTTATCGAGGAGATCCCGAGTTTCCTCAACATGGGCTACCCCATCGCCGAAATAGAACGCGATGGCAGCTTTACCGTGACCAAACACCCCGGGACAGGTGGACTCGTCTCGGTTGGAACCATTACCGCGCAGTTGCTGTACGAGATCGGCAGCCCGTCCTATTTGAATCCGGATGTGATCGCACACTTTGACACCCTAAACCTCACCCAAGAGGGACCTGACCGCGTGCGTGTTACCGGGTGTCGAGGCAGTTCGCCGCCGCCCACCCACAAAGTTTGCATCAACACCAAGGGACTTTACCGAAATGGGGTGGAGATACTCCTCACCGGACTTGATATCGAAGTAAAAGCCGAGCGCTACCTCGAGCAAATCTTTCACAACCTCGGCGGCCGTGAGCAATTTGAGGCTGTGGACGTCCAGCTGATTCGCAGCGACAACCCCGATGGCGACTCCAATGAAGAGGCTCATGCATCGCTGCGCGTCATTTGCAGTTCAACCGACCCCAAAAAAGTCGGGCGCTTATTTCATGCGAAAATTACCGAGCTCTCGCTCGCGACGATTCCGGGCAACACAGGAAGGGGAAATACCATCGGCGGTGGCGGCGCCAGCATCGTTTACTGGCCGACGCTGATCGATAGCCAGCGGATCAGCGAGACCCTTCACTTTGATGGAGAAACCATCGACGTATTGCCGACCCAGCGTCTGGGATTACCGGAGATTCATTACCAAAGTATGCCCGTACAGCTTGCGAGCGTTCCTGAGGGACCCTTAGTCGACATTCCATTTGGGCGACTTTTTGGTACGCGGTCGGGTGATAAAGGCGGGGCAGCCAACTGCGGCGTTTGGGCAAGGAGCGATGAAGCGTACGCTTTTCTCCACGAGTTCTTAACTGTCGAAAAGCTGAAAGCGCTCTGCCCGGACATCGCTCAGTTCAACATTGACCGTTACGAGTTGCCTAACATCCGCTCGTTGAATTTTTACATCCACGACATCTTGGGCGAGGGAGTCTCCTCCAATAATCGCATCGACGGCCAGGCAAAATCCTTTGGTGAGTATTTACGAGCAAAGACAATATCCGTCCCGGCACCGCTGGCGAAGGATGTATGAGACTGGAACGAACCGCTGACGCACATCAAGATCACCCGCCTAGCGGTTGCATATAACCACCGTAACGACGCGTTAAGGTGAGCACTAGGCGTTCTTGATAGTCAGTCCTCCATCTGCAGGCAGCGTCACCCCTGTCACATACTGCATGGCAGGGAGAGTTAAGCTGAACGTTGCGTGAGCAACCTCTTCAGGATCCCCGTAGCGGCCCAGCGCCGTGCGTCGCTTGGCGAAAATGACTTTGTCTTGATCAGGAATCGACGATGTCATGCCTGTATTGATTGGCCCGGGGCATACGCAGTTCACCGTAATATTTTCTCGACCAAGCTCAACCGCTAGCGACCGCGTAAGGCCTATCACCCCTGTCTTAGCAGCGGTATAGGGACTGCCGTATTTTGTTGCGCCGAGTCCCTCCGTCGAGGCGATGTTAACAATACGCCCCCAGCCGCCCTTACGCATGTAGGGCAAGACAGCGCGGCAAAGCAGTGTTTGCGCGGTAATCAGCACCCCTAACACCTTATCCCAGGCATCCTCATAGTGGTCCGCGTCTAGCGGTGCAGGAATAGAGATCCCAGCATTGTTGATCAAAATGTCGATGCTGCCAAAGTGAGCTGCGATGGCATCGACCGTCGGACCAATGGCTGTACGGTCAAGCAAATCAAGCGTCCAAGCCTCAGCGTTATATCCGGCATCACGGATCTCACCGAGAACAGCCTGGAGCGGTTCCTCGTTGACATCGATCAGCGCCACGCTTGCCCCCTCATCGGCGAACAAACGCGCCGTTGCGCGCCCCATGCCACTGGCCGCTCCCGTGACAATAACGACCTTTCCAGCCACCGACCGACTAAGTTTTGACAACGCCATATTTCCTCCTGAATAAACCGAATCACCCTGATAACTGGTGTAACGCGCTACGCCGCATGCCTTCTCTTCTTCCAGTCAAAGCGGCTGATCCTTACTACTCGTGTTCTTCTCCGAGAACGCTCGCAGCCGTGAACGCGCAGGACACCTATCTTCCTCCACTTTGCTCTAGTTTCCCCAATTTAACGCGAGGCCGGTGCAATGAAATCTAGACACCGTCATTTTTTTAGTCTCTCAAAATTGATCCAACCCTGCTACTTCATGGCCTAGGCCCTGTCACCTGATCGACCAACGAAGTGACTGATTGAATGACTCGCGTTGCCCCTAAAGCCCCATACTCGCCGCCATCAAAAGGGTGCGTTACACTCGATTGACGAAAAGGGGGGCTCACAGTTTGTCTACACGCTATGCCACGATTGAAGTTGCCAAAGAGGCACTCAACTTCTCTGCTGCGCACTTCACAATTTTCAATGCCACCGACCGAGAGGATTTGCACGGCCACAACTTTCAAGTCGCCTGCGAGATGACTGCAGAACTCTCAGAGGCTGGCCTCATGTTTGATTACAGTATCGTCAAACGAGCCATTCGCGCGCTATGCGATGAAATCGATGAGAAAGTCCTTCTTCCAGAAGACTCGCCCCATCTCGCCATCGAGCGCGAAGGAGACTATGTCATCGCGCTGTTTAACGGCGAGCGGATTCCATTTCTACCTCGAGATGTCTTGACTCTCCCGATTGCCAATACGACGGTTGAAGAATTTTCAAGATATTTCCTAGAGAAGATCAGAGCGCTTCCGGCCTTCGAGGCCTTCGGCGTTTCTCGACTCAGAGTCAAAGTCGCCTCAAGCCCAGGTCAATGGGGCATTGCGGAGTGGCAAGCCAAATGAAAAACATCGTGATTTCTGGTGCTAGCAAGGGCATCGGTCGTGCGACTGCAGAGAAATTTGTCGCCACCGGCGCGCGCGTTTTTAACCTTTCACGAGGCCCGAGCGGCGTGAGTGGCGTTATCGATATCGCCATCGATCTCTCCTTGAATACTGCCGCTGAGGCGTTAGCCGAAACGCTAGTACCTCAACTAGAGGGTCAGGTTGATGTCTTAATCCATAATGCTGCGAAATTGATCAACGATACCCTGCAATCCGCTGAGAGTGAGGCACTTGCCGATGTGTTAAACATCAATGTCATCGCGCCCCAGCGGCTCAACCAAGCACTCATACCACTCATGAGCGCAGGCAGCGCGATTTTGTATATCGGCTCCACGCTCTCCGAGAAAGCGGTGGCGAATTCGTTTAGCTATGTCACTAGCAAGCACGCGATGGTAGGGATGATGCGTGCTTCTTGTCAGGACCTGGCGGGTACCGGAATCCACACCGCGTGTATTTGCCCTGGATTTACCAATACCGAGATGCTGAGAGCCCACGTTGGTGAATCGGAGGAAACGCTACAAGCCATCGGCGGCCTTTCAACTTTCGGGCGCTTGATTGAGCCGTCAGAAATTGCGGATACCATCGTGTTTTGTGCCGAGAACCCAGTGATCAACGGCGCAGTCATTCACGCCAACCTTGGCCAAAAAGAATCCTAAGCAGGAGCGCTCAATGACGAATACGATCCTTGCGAGAAGAGAGCGGGTCTTCTTAGCACTTGCCGGTGTTTTCCTCTGTGCGATGACGATGCTGAATATTCTGGGCATTACCCGCTTTGTTCAACTGGGGCCCTGGGCATTGGCGGTAGGGGTCTTACCCTATCCTCTCACTTTTTTGTGCACCGACCTCATCAGTGAGCTCTATGGAAAAAAACGCGCCAATTATCTCGTCACCGTTGGGCTAGGACTCAACTTTTTCATCCTTGGCTTTATCTGGCTTGGCCAGGCTATGCCTGTCGCCACGTCGCCAGCACCCTGGCAATTTTTGTCCCTCGCAGAACCAGTACCGCTTCCTAATGGCGATGAAGCAATGGGGCAAATCGAACTCTTTTCATTGCTCTATGCGACAACCAGCGGCGCCGTATTTGCCTCGATGATGGCCTACCTTGCCGCACAATACTGTGACGTCGCCTTATTTCACTTCTGGAAACGACTCACAAAAGGCAAACATCTCTGGCTTCGCAATAACGCCAGCACGATTGTCAGTCAAGGCGTCGATTCGGTCATGGTGGTGGCCGTCACGTTTGGCGCGCAATTTTTGGCCGGAGCCATGACTCTTGGGCTCTTGTTCTCGCTGATGGTCAGCAATTACCTGTTCAAAGTGCTAGTAGCGTTGCTCGACACTATTCCACTCTACCTCCTCGTTAATTATTTGAGGCGATATCTTGAACTTCCAGAAGGTGAGATCGCCGATGGATTTTCCAACTGAGGATATCCTCGCATTTTGGTTTCAAGACAGTCGTCATGACCCCAAAGCCGCTACTGAGCGACATCGCTTTTGGTTCAGGGGCGGAAGCGCGCTCGATACCATCATTCAAGACCGCTATACCCAGGTCATCTCAGAAGCAGCAGAACTCGTCCAAACACTGAACGACCAGCATGAAGCGCCTTCTGCACTCGATTTGCTCGCGATCATCATCGCATTGGATCAATTCCCCCGGCACGTCTTTCGAGGGACACTCAATGCTTTTTCGTATGCCTCCGCAGCAGAGGCTGCCTGCCGCTATCTGCTATCCAAACCCGAATCGAGTGAACTAACCCCGGTTGAAACCATTTTTTCGCTGACACCCTACCACCATGCTGAAGACTTATCGCTTCAGAACCAAGCGGTCAGCCGCATCGAAACGCTGCGAAACAGCGTGAGTGACGCGTGGCAACCGGTGCTAACTCGCTTCTTGCGCTCGTTTCAGGACCACGCTTTAATCATCGAGCGCTTTGGTCGATTCCCGCACCGCAATGCTCTACTCAATCGATCAACGACGGAGCTAGAGCGGTTATATTTAAAAGAGCGACCTCAATCTTTCGGACAGTCTTTCAACCGCCAACGGGAGGCGTAACGTGCAAGTAACGGATGAATTAGGCCTAGCGCACTCTTGCGCGAGCGAGGATTCAGTCCATCAGTTCAGCGGTGTCATTGACCGTTACTTGCGTTATGCCACCGACACCATGGACTGTTTGCAACCAGTGCTGACAGCTGATCCGCGATTTGCGACCGGGCTGATTTTCAAGTGCTATCAACTAAAAATGGCGAGCGACCCCAGATTTAAGGGCATCATTGAGCAAACCATCACTGAGCTGTCCAGTCTTGAATTAAATGATCGTGAAAGCCGACACTTAGCTGCGATCCAGGCCTGGTTTGGAGACGACCTGCAGGTTGTCACAAGGATACTCGGCGAACTACTAGCACGGTACCCAACGGATTTAATAGCTCTCAAAGCGGCCAATCACCTCCACTTTTATCGGGGGGATGCTGAGAGCATGCGCATCGCTAGCGCGGCATCGCTTAACGCCTGGCCCGCCAATCAATCCTGGCGCAGCTTTGTTGAGGGCATGCTTAGTTTTGGATTTGAGGAAACCGGACATTACCATGAGGCGGAGACGCATGGCCGCGCTGCAGTGGCTGCAGACCCGATGGACATGTGGGCCGCTCACTCAGTCACTCACGCGCTACACATGCAGGCTCGTTGGGATGAGGGGCTATCGTGGCTAGATGCCTGCTTACCGAAATGGGTGAATACCAATAACTTCACCAATCATCTCTACTGGCACAAAGCCCTAATGTTGGTCGATAGCGGCAATACAGAGGCTGCCCTTAAACTCTATGATGAGTGTCTAGTGGCGCCACTCAAGGACGACTTCTATTTGGATGTATGTAACGCGTCAAGCCTGCTTCACCGATTCGAGATGCGCGGGCTTGATATGGCGAGTCGTTGGGATGCGTTAGCCTCGTATCAGCACCGAATCACAGACCAAGAGCTTATTTTTATCACCCTCCACTACATCATGATCGCTGCACGAATTGGTGATGACGAAACCCTGACGCGAGGACTTCAGAGCATCAAAGCGTGGGCTGCTGAGCCCATCGAACAGGGCGTCATTTGTGAGACTGTTGGTCAAGATTTAGCCATAGCCCTCCAAGCTCTTGGAGAGGGGGACAAAGGGCGGGCAGCGACATTACTCGAAGGCAGCTTTGATGCCTTACCTTCGATCGGCGGCAGCCACGCGCAACGGGCGCTATTTCATGAACTAGCGGCGCATTGCTAACCGCTTCAGTCCACCAAGTCTTTAATCACCATCAAGGAGGATGAACGATGAATTTTGAACAAATACTCTACGAGAAAGATGGCCCCATCTTAACGATCACGCTCAACAGACCAGACAAATTAAACGCCTTCACAGGTCAGATGATGCAAGAGATCATCGAGGCCATGGACGCTGCAGACGCTGATGATGAGGTGCGAGCAATTATCTTTACTGGTGCAGGAAGGGGGTTCTGCGCCGGTGCTGACCTTTCTGCAGGCAAAGATACGTTCAACAACGATGCCCCGGGGAAGCAAAGCGGACTTCAGCGCGATGGCGGCGGATTGCTCACGTTGCGACTGTTTGAATCGAAAAAACCTCTCATCTCGGCCTGTAATGGCCCCGCTGTTGGCGTTGGCGCCACAATGCAATGCGCCATGGACATTCGCTTAGCTTCTGAAAAAGCACGATATGGATTTGTATTCTCCCGACGCGCGATTGTCCCCGAGGCGTGCTCAAGCTGGTTCCTTCCTAGGATCGTCGGCATCCAAACCGCGCTTGAATGGACTTTCTCAGGACGCGTCTTCGAAGCGAGCGAAGCACTGGATCGAGGCTTTGTAAGGAGTGTCCATGCTGAAGACGAGCTGCTGCCCGCGGCCAAGGCGCTAGCGATGGAATTCTCGGAAATGACCTCTGCCGTTTCAGTCACGCTCATCAGACACATGCTTTGGAAGATGCTCGGTGCTGACCATCCGATGGAGGCTCATAAGATAGATTCACGCGGGGTTTACCATCGAGGTCGCTCTGCCGATGCCTTTGAAGGCGTCGAGTCCTTTCTTCAAAAGCGAGCGCCATCTTTTCCTGGCAAGGTCTCGAAGGATCTACCTGAGTTCTTCCCTTGGTGGGACGAACCCACCTTCGAGTAGCAGAGACCGTGGCGCCCGAGCCCCTCCCTAGGTAAGGGCGTCAAACATCGGCCCCCAAAAGCGCGACGATCGGCCACTGGCCTCGGTTCGATCGGCTCGTTCGGCAGCTTCGCGCGCAATCGCAACGCCAATGGAGCGGATAGGCTCTGGCACCCATCGTTTAGCACGTTCCACCATAAAGGGCGCATCGCGCCACTCCGATGTCCTCGTTAACATTTTCTCAACCAAGCAGCGCGCAGCGAAATTCGAAGCGCCAACGCCCTCTCCAACGTAGCCGCCTAGATGGCCCTTTTGCGTGCGCTCATCAAAAGCAACCTCAAGATGCCAACGAGGCGATATGCCGAGCACCCCACCCCATCGATGACTGATCTCTTGATTCTGCAATTGAGGCAGCAGCGAGAACAACGCCTGTTCGACCTCGGAAAAGATCGGGTCAGTCCACGGGAACTGTGCCGGTATCAATTGACCTCCGAGATATCGTGCCCGAGCACCAAAGGCAATTCGATTGTCCTTGGTTCGCTGCCCGTAAACCGTGACACGTCGTCCGTCACAGAACGTGGCTCGATCACTGAGACCGATTGAATCCAGCGCGCGATTTGATAATGGCTGTGTGGCTACCATGGCAGAAACCACCGGTAGCACAAGGTGTTGATACCCCTTCATTGATTGGGTATAAGCTTCGGTCGCCCTAATCAGCGTCTGAAAACGAACAGCTCCCTGGTTGGTTTCGATAGAATTCGCGCCCACTGCAACTACTCGGGTTCCCTCAACGATCCGAACTCCCAAAGCACGAAGAACCGATGCCAACCCCCTGACCAACTTGCCCGGATGAATTGCGGCGCAATGAGGCGTGAACTGAGCACCGAGGCAATCCCTTATTCGAACCCGGCGCGCAGCCTCATCAGGTGACAACCAGACAAAGTCATCTTGATCAAAGCCCCACGCCAGCATTTGCTTAGTCGATGCTTGCAGCCTTCGATACTGCGCGGGGTTGGTCGCCGCTGTAATGGTGCCGCCACGTTCAAAATCGCAGTCAATACCCTCTGACACGACGACCTGTTCAATTTCACTTAAAGTCGCGTGCATCGCTCTCGCCCAGCGAAGTCCAATGGGCCTGGTCTCAGCCCGGTGTAATAGTGCGTCGATACCTTCCGCCCAACCCATGCACCAGCCACCGTTGCGCCCACTGGCCCCGAAACCAATGTGCTCGGCCTCGATAATCGTAATTGAACGAGATGGCGCTGCTTTAGCGAGATAGTAAGCGGTCCAAAGACCGGAGAAGCCTCCGCCTATGATGACAATGTCGCCATCACTCGAAAGGCCTTGCGGGCTCTCCCTTGCCGAGAGTGCCACTGACGATTCAGCCCATAGACTTGCCATCGCCTGAGCCGCTATTGCACTGGGCACACAGTTTCCAAGGTTACCTAGCGTGAACCACCACAGGCAATGAGCTGTATCCTTTTACAAAGTTCGAGTTGACATACTCTGGCTGACCGACCAACTCGATATGCTCGAATTGATCCAAAATCTCCTCCCACAAAATGCGCAACTGCATCTCCGCGAGCCGGTTACCCATACAACGATGAATCCCGAACCCGAAACTGAGGTGTTGCCTGGACCTTGCTCGGTCGATCAAAAACGCGTCTGGGTTATCAATCGCACGCTCGTCGAGGTTTCCCGAGGCGTACCACATGAGAATTCGCTCTCCCTCTGGAATAGCCTGACCGCCGATGGTCACAGGTTTCGTCGTAGTTCGCCGCATATAAGCCAGCGGCGTTTGGTAGCGAATGATTTCGGGCACCATATTGGGAATGAGGCTCGGGTTGGCTTTGAGTTTCTCGAATTCAGTGGGATGCTCGTTAAGGAATCGAACGCCTCCTGAAATAGAGTTTCGGGTCGTGTCATTGCCGCCCACAATCAGCAGAATAAGATTCCCTAGATACTCCATGGGATCCATATTTTTGGTGGACTCGCCATGAGCGAGCATCGATATCAGGTCGTTAGACGGCGGCGCATTAACGCGCTGATTCCATAACTCAGTGAAGTAGGTCAGACACTCTACAAGTTCAGCTCGCCGCGCATCCTCATTTTCAACAATCCCGCTCTGCTCATCAGCGGTAGCAACGTCACTCCACCGAGTAAGCTTGCGGCGATCTTCGAACGGAAAATCGAATAACGTTGCCAACATTTGAGTCGTTAACTCAATGGACACCAAATCGACCCAATTAAACGTCTCGCCTCTAGGAAGACTCGACAATATGTCTTTGCATCGCCCACGGATCAGCTGTTCCATACTGGCAAGATTCCGTGGCGCCACGACACCACTCACTTCGCGGCGCTGCTGGTCATGCTTCGGCGGGTCCATCGCGATGAACATGGGTAGCGGGAAATCCTCTTCTTGATCTGTCGCGACGATCGATCCTTCTGACGAGAAATCATCATGATTTGTGTCCACTGCCATGATGTCCTCGAAGCGAGTGACATGCCAAACACGACCCAATTCTTCGACCTCCTGAGCTATTACTGGCGCTTCATCACGCAGTCGCTTGAAAACCGGCACATGGTAATCGTCGTGAAACAAGTCAGGCCTCATCAAGTCCAGCTCACCAATGGAAGCTGCCCGTGCATCGGGCCTTGGACCTAAAGTGGGTACTTCTGCTATTGCTTCAGACATTTTTTATCTTCTCCCGATTTGTTGGTCTTCCTTTCCATAATCCATAACGCCTCTAGCGACTCATCTATCTTATGGTAAGGATCACAGAGTAGCGAAACTAAAAGCCTTCTGCGTTTACTTAATCGTCTTTTTCTCGCCTGCCGCTCGTTCAAATCCTCGAGACTTCTGGTCCTGATAGGGCCTGCTATTCGCTTTTAATCCTAGCGCGTCCTATAAGAATGATAAACGCCTGCGATCGTCCGCTGAATGAGTCGTCACAGAAAGCCCACTGTCTGAAGTCTTGAGTCCCAGCGCTAAGATTTCCAGCGCGGGATTAGAGGCTAGGAGCTCCTTCATTGCCAAAGGACTGACTGCACCCTTTCTTCTAAACCCGTGATACCCTCGACCATTATCTCTCGGAGGTGCACCCTAATGGATTATCAAACGATCACGCTTTCGGTGAGTGAAGGCCTCGCCAAATTAACGCTCAATCGCCCAGAACAAGCGAATGCGATGAACCCTTTGATGGCGAAGGAACTGAGTGCAGCTGCGACTCATCTCGCTGAGATCAGTGACCTTCGGTGTGTGCTCCTGCAATCCACAGGCAAGCTTTTTTGTGCAGGGGGAGATATAGGCGAATTTGCGGCATCGGGCGACGATGTGGGCCGATTGATACGCACCATGGCGGGTGACCTCCATGTCGCCATTAGTCGATTGACGCGGCTAGATGCGCCTATAGTATGCGCCGTGCAGGGCACTGCTGCTGGTGCGGGGCTGAGCCTGTGCGCGTCAGCTGACCTGGTTGTCGCTGTCGACTCTGCAAAATTTACCTCAGCCTATACCAAGGCGGGGTTATCTCCGGATGGCAGCTCAACCTACTTTTTACCGAGAAGAATTGGGGACCGGAGAGCAAGAGAGTTAATGTTGACCAACCGCGTTCTGAGCGCTGCGGAAGCTGAATCATGGGGACTAGTTAACCAAGTGGTGCCAGAGGATCAACTCACAGAGGCGACCCAGGCACTCATCTCAATGATGACAACGGGACCGACTCGCGCGTTCGGCGCGGTTAAAAGACTCTTGAACGAGAGTTTTCACACCAGCCTTGAGACGCAAATGGAACTTGAAACCAGGGAGATTGCCAGCTGCGCAATGAGTGAAGATGGGAGAGAGGGCATCAACGCCTTTCTTGCTAAACGTGCTCCAACCTACCATGGTCAATAGCGCCCCGGTATTGGAAGTGCCCCCAGTTGGCAACTTTCGTTGTGTTTAGCAGACAGCTGCTTTCAAATCACTGACGAGGGAAAGCCGCATAGCCAGAAAATGACTCTCTGATGGATGGCCTTAATGCATGCCGTGTGACATGCAGGATTGCTCCGTGTTAGGGTCGACTTCCAGTCACGAAGGGCGATCCATTTGTCTTCCAACATGGATGAACCAGAGATCCAGGGAACCGAGGACTCTTACACCTCTGAATATGAGGTAGGCCAAGACAACATCGAAGCCTTTGGCCTTGATATTCACAACCCCGTTTTTATATTGAGCGGCAGTGTCACGGTTATCTTCGTGATACTTACACTCCTGTTCCCTCAAGCTGCTGCCGATAACTTTGGTTCACTTAGGATTTGGCTCACCACTACTCTGGATTGGTTTTTTATCTACAGCATGAATTTCTTTTTGCTTTTCTGCCTCGCATTGGCACTGTCACCGCTAGGCAGTATTCGCATTGGAGGGCCAGACGCAGAGGCGCGGTATAGCCTTCCGAGCTGGATAGCCATGTTATTTGCCGCTGGAATTGGCATAGGCATTATGTTTTACGGCGTGCTTGAACCGATGAACCATGCACTCAGACTACCTTTTGACTTGCAGGGCCTAGGAATTGAAGAGACTCAATCCGTCGCGATGGCGGCGACGCTCTACCATTGGGCATTTCATCCATGGGCGGTTTATGCAGTTGTTGGCTTGTCGCTATCTTTTTTCTGCTACAACAAATCCCTGCCGTTACTGATGCGATCAGCGCTTTATCCCATATTCGGAGAGCGCATTTGGGGTTGGCCTGGTCATGTTGTGGATATTCTGGCCATTTTCGCGACATTGTTTGGTCTTGCTACGTCACTCGGGTATGGCGCGGAGCAAGCATCTGGCGGAATTCGATATTTGTCTGGTTTACCCGACTCGAGTTTGATTCAGATTGTGCTCATCGCCCTTATCACCGCGCTTGCCCTCTTTTCTGTGCTTCGAGGCCTGGATGGCGGTATCAAGCTTTTGAGCGAAGCCAATATGCTCACCGCAGCGGGTCTTGGTCTATTCGTACTCCTAACGACACCAGTACTCACGACATTAGAAAACATCCTGACATCGGGCTGGGCTTATCTTTCGCTTTTACCCAGTTTGAGCACTTGGTCTGGGAGAACTGACTTCTATTATTTGCACGACTGGACAACATTCTATTGGGCCTGGTGGATCGCCTTCTCGCCCTTCGTTGGGCTGTTTATTGCCCGCATTTCAACAGGCAGAACGGTACGCGAGTTCATTGTTGGAGCGCTAATTGCTCCATCATTTATTTTCCTGACTTGGATGACCATATTCGGTCAGACCGCTATGACGAACTATTTTCAGAATGGGGCGAGTGCTGTGGCAGACAGCGTGAGGAACTTTCAGCCCGAGCTGACGCTGTTTATCTTCCTCGAGCAACTCCCATTGTCAGAAGTAACTTCTCTCATTGGTCTAGTGCTCGTCATCATATTTTTTGTGACCTCTATGGATTCTGGCTCGTTAGTAGTGGACACCATGGCAGCCGGAGGTAAGACACGAACACCCATTGCTCAGCGCGTTTTCTGGTGCTGCACGCTCGGGATGATCGGTGTTTCGCTTCTTTTGGGAGGCGGACTAAATTCTGTCCAAGCACTGGCTCTAGCAACAGCGTTCCCCTTCACGATCATTATTATCCTGATGAGCATCAGTCTTATCCTAGGACTCGTTAAAGAGCGCCAACTGCTAAGCCGGCCCTAACTGGCTAGCTAATAGCCTTACCTTTGGATCGATCTGCACAAAATCGAGACTCCGAAGCAGCATAATTCCGTCAACAAAGCTGGCCTAAGGATGGCATGGATCCTTTCCGATGATCGAGGACAGCATAACACTCGGAGTATTAAGACCAAGCCCACCCCTCACTAGTGTTCCCTCTTAAACCAAGCGTAGGCAACCTTGGTTTCTGCTATCGCATCTAATGAGAGAAATTAGTTTGAAATCTAATTGATCATGGGCTTCGGCTCGCCTGAATTATTCATAAATTATTGTTTTTTATATATTTATTGGCTAACGATACGCCAACAATGAATTGATATCTAAATTTATGTACACTAGCGTCACCTCCACACAGGACTAATCATGTTTCAGAGAAAGAAGTTGCACCTTGCAGTGCTTTCTGCCATCGCGGCAACAACCGCCCCACACGCCTCCGCTGAATTAGAGGAGATCGTTGTTACTGCAACCAAGCGGGCCGTTCCATTACAAGATGCTCCAGTTACGATCCAAGCCATCGGATCCAAGGAACTGGAGGATCAAAATATTCAAGAATTTGCCGACTATGTGCAGTACCTCCCAAATGTTAATGCAGGGGGCCGTGGTCCAGGGCAAAATGAAATCTACATTCGTGGCGCTGCGGTTGACGCGATCAACATTACAGTGGCCGAATCCCAAGGTTCCGCTCCTAACGTCGCACTTTACCTAGACGAGCAACCAGTCACCGCCGGTGGTCGTAATCTTGATGTTTACATCAGTGACATGGAGCGAATCGAAGTTCTGCCTGGACCACAGGGCACCCTTTACGGGGCCAGCTCAATGGCTGGAACAGTTCGGCTAATTACTGCAAAACCAGTACTCGATCAATTCGACGCCTCGTTTAATGGTAGCTGGTCCACCACCTCTGGTGGCGAAGACAGTAACTCATCCGAAGTTATGCTGAACCTGCCAATTATCGACGGCAAGATGGCTGTGCGCGTCGCACTCTACAACGATCGCCAAGGAGGCTTCATCGATAACGTTGCCGGAGAATTCCAGGCAGATAATGCGATCAACCCTACCTTTCCTGGCGATTCAGTTACCTATGCTGAGGGCACCGTTTTTGCGGACGGTACAGTCGTAGGAGCCGGGGGACTCACGGTTCCCGTCATTAAGGCAGTAGCCAGTAACACGGCATTTGTGGAAGACGACTTTAATGATGCGCATTATGCGGGTATGCGCCTTGGCGTGAAATATGTGCTTTCTGACAACTGGGGATTACTGATTCAGCACACTGCTCAGTCGTTGGCCACAGAGGGGGTGTTCGATTATGACCCACTCCTTGATGACTTACAGGTATCCAGATACTCCGACGATTTCCTAGATGATGAGTTCAATCAAACTGCATGGACGATTGAAGGATCTGTAGGAGATCTTGACATCATCTACACCGGTGCTTTTTTAGATCGTGATGTCACCGCCAACATTGACTATACCGGTTATACCAATATCGGAGCTTTTATTTCGGGGTATCAGTGTGAGTACTTAGTAGGCGGTTTCTACAATGGGTTGGGTACCGGCTACAACACAGACTACGATCCTTCGACTTTCTACACCTTTGATCCAACCATTGGCGGCGACCCAGGCGTCATTGAATGTGGTTCACCAGCGAATGCTGCCCGAATAGAGAATGAGAACGAGCGGTGGACCCATGAACTACGCGTCGCCACTAACTGGGATGGACCGCTAAATCTGCAAGGTGGTGTCTTTTTTGAGGATTTTGAAATTCTCCACATTGGCGACTTCAATTACCAAGCGCCGATTGATGCAGGATTCAATCCAATTGACATACGAACAAGCGGCACTTTTGATAATGCCGAGGCCAACGGCCGAGGTAGAGTGACTGATTCCACCCAATTCAGAAACGATAACACTCGAACTGAGGAGCAGATTGCTGTCTTTGGTGAGATATCGTTTGCGGTAACAGACGCATTAACAGTAGCCATCGGTGCGCGTTACTACGACTTGGATTACGGTTTCACAGGTTATGGCGCATGGCGCTATGGCAACCGGCCACTGTTCATCGATGACAACGACCCCAACAATGATATTTATCCCGCTAGGACCGGGGGTCGAGACTATGGAGTGCAAATCGACGAGATCGAGCCGCTGAATATCTCAGACACTATCATGCGGTTCACAGCCTCATGGCAACCCGAAGACTCAGATACGCTAGTGTTTGCGACCTGGTCAGAAGGTTATCGGCCACCCGGTTTTAACCGGGCCGCAGCAGCGCGAGGGGTATACGATGCTGATGCTCAAAATGTGCGAGACGATGGCACTAATTGTGGGAATGATGTTGCAGTCAACAGCAACGCCCTTACGGGCTTTCCAGGCTATTGTTTGCCATATATTTTCGAGTCTGATGCGCTTGAAAATATCGAACTCGGCGTGAAAACCACGCTATTGGATGGGTCACTCAGGTTAAATGGTGCACTCTATCGAATCGATTGGGAGGACATTCAAGTTTCCCAGTTTGACTCGCAGAACATCTCTATCCTGACCATCGTTGACAATGGTGGCGATGCTGAAATCACTGGTTTAGAAATGGATATGGCCTGGGCGGTTAATGACAATCTCACGATCTTTGCAGCCGCATCGTTTAACGATACTGAGCTCGTATATGTTGATCCTGCCTTTGACATTGTTGTCGCTGATGCTGGTAGCATGCTGCCACTTACGCCTGAGACTCAGTTCAGCGTTCGGGCTCGATACGAGTGGGAGTTGAACTCCAACATGAGCGCACACTGGCAATTAGGCTATAAGTACGCCGACGAGGCGCTCAATTCAATCGTTGACACGGTTGATGAACCCAACACCATGCAAGACAGCTATGGCATCCTCGATGGATCCATCGGCGTTGCTA